>JAJPKG010000439.1 GCA_021323815.1 Pseudomonadota bacterium | reverse complement strand
TGAGCGAAGAACGGGAGACGGATGCCCGTTGCCAGTTTCGCAGGCTATTGCGTTCGAGATGACGCCGGAGAAACTGGCAGAAACGTCACTCGTGCGACGCGCGGCGATAGCCTGCCGCCAGCGCGGCCTCTTCCGACGCGAAATATTCCCGGTTGGCCTCAGCAGGCAGAAAGTGGCTGTCGGCGCGATGATAGACGCGTGTGCGCGTGTTGCCGACCCACTGGCCGGCGGGGGATGCGCCGTCAGGACACGGTTGCTCGTTCGTGTCGCCCCGGTCGGCGGCGCGCGGCGACACCGGGCTTTCGGCCATAGGCCCAGCATTCGCCGTCTCATACACTATACGTGATAGCGCTTTGCTGTCGAGCACGACCAGCGCGCCCCCTGTTGTCGAACTGCTCGCCACCACAGGCGAGCCGTCGGGCAGGCGCAACTCGCCCGCGCAGCGCGTGGTGGTTGGGGAAAGGCGGCGCGCTCGCAGCAATCCGCGCAAGGCGAGCGCGATGCCCACCCCCGTGATGACGCCCCCAATAGCAAGGATCACAAGGGTTCTGCCAGGCTGTTTCATGATGAGTCTCCCCTGAGCACAGATGTTGGCGGGTCATGTTCCCGTTGCATGAGCCACTTTCAGCAGGAGAAAGGCCAAGCGCGCGGGGGAAAGGACGCCGGCATGGGCGAAAGAAGACAGCCCGGCAAGCGCGCGAATGATCACTTGCCGGGCATGGAACTGGTGAAGCGTGACATGATGCCACTACTTCTTGGCACTGGACGATTTACCCTCGTGGCCGTGCTCGTTCTTTGGCTGCACGCGCCCGCGCTCGCCGCCCTTTTTGCCGATGCGTGAATAGAACTCAGGGCCATGCTCGCGCTTGGTGGACTCACCACCCTTTTTGCCGATCTCCGCATAAAAAGCCGGGCCGCGTTTCTCTTTCACCGCGTCGCCGCCTTTTTTGCCGATCCTCGAGTAGAACTCAGGACCATATTTCTCGCGGACGGCCTGGCCGCCATGTTTGGCTTTCTCTGATCCTGGCTCTGGACCACGACGTTTGCGTTCCATAGTGAAACCTCCTCAGGTTGCCGATGAGGTTGTGAAGGAACCTCATCTTGCTTGGCTCCTATCACTTATAGCGCATGGCGCATGCCAGTTATGCGCGATCGGTTCTACCAATATAACGGTTTTGGCCAAATGCAGGGGAGAAAAACGATCTGCATCAGCGACTGTTTACCCAAATTTTACAATTCTTCACCGAAACCTTCACGCAAACGACCTGTCATCTTTACTCCAAACGGTTACAATAGAGTCATCTTGGGTGGTGCAGTGCGCCCATTTTCCTGACACACAGATGGCATTGCTTCTCGCTTTACAATGGGGAGCGGACAGCAATCCTGCAATCACAGAACAGCAAGAACTGGGTATAGCTCCTCATGTTCCTGTGGGGAGAGGATCGAAACGTGGAGGTGTTGCATGGCTAGCCCTGCTGGGAGCATCGCGGTGCCACAGGCGGCGCAGGGGTGGCGCGCGCGCGGCATGAGCCTGCTCGATAGCTGGTCGGTTCCCCATAGCGCGGCGCGCAACTTCATCTATTCGGCGACATTCTGGGTCGCCCTGACGGATACGTTGGGGCTGGTCACCTCCACCGAATTTGTGGACCCTGACCTGTTTGGCGGCATTCCCTGGATGGAGTTCGGGCGCATGCGCTCGATGCACGTCAACGGCGTCGCCTTTTTGTGGCTGTCGATGGGCTATGTGGGCGTGTTCTTTTACATCATCTCTAAGCTCAGCGGTCGCCCGCTTTATAGCGAACGGCTGGGCAACATCACGATGCTGTTATGGAACATCTGGGGCGTGGCGCTGATTCTGACGCTGGGCGCGGGCCTGACGCAAGCCAGGGAATATGCCGAAGCCATCTGGCCGCTAGACATCTTCTTCCTGATCATTCTCGGCTTGACGGCCTTCAACATCTTCATGACGCTGGCCTCGCGCGTGGAACCGCGCCTGTATGTCAGCGCGTGGTATATCATCGGCGCAATGGTGTGGTTCCCCAACGTCTATGCCATCGGTAACGTCGTGTGGAATCCGCCGTATGGTTCGTTGCAGGGCATCAATGATGCCACGTGGAACTGGTTCTACGGCCACAACATCCTGGGTCTGTGGTTCACCACCGGTGGCGTCGGCATCGCTTACTATTTAATCCCTGCCATCACGCGCACACCGACCTATAGCCACCTGCTGTCGATGGTCGGCTTCTGGACGCTTGGCCTGTTCTATACAATGGTGGGCCAGCACCACTTGTTGCAGACGCCGACACCGGGCTGGCTGAAAACGGTCGCCACGCTCGGTTCCATCTCACTCTTCGTGCCGGTGCTGACGTTCATCACCAACATGTTCATGACCATGCGCGGCAACTGGCAAAAGATCTATGAAAGTGTGCCGCTCAAGTTCGTGGTGACGGGCGTCATCTTTTACCTGATCACCTGCATCCAGGGACCGTTCCAGGCCACGCAGGGCTTTAACCGGCTGATTCACTTCACCCAGTGGATCATCGGCCATGCCCACCTGGCGCTGTTGGGCGCGTTCACCTTCATTCTGATGGGCGCATGCTATTACGTGGTGCCGGTGACGATGGGACGGCGCATCTACTCGATCAAACTGGCCGAGGCGCAGTATTGGCTGAT
>JAJPKG010000048.1 GCA_021323815.1 Pseudomonadota bacterium | reverse complement strand
GCACCGGTTCCAGGCGCGGGGCCATGCCGGAATCCGGCTGGGGCGTCATATTCGCGCCCTCAAAGGGGAGCGGGGCTACCGGTGCGGCACGCTCGATGCGCGGGAAGATGGCGCGCAGGTCCACCGCTCCGGCCAGGCGCGCCGCTTTGGCTTCGGCCAGCGCGGCATCATAGTCATTGCGCAGACAGCGCAAGATATAGCCTCGCAGGGCGTGCACATAAGGGTTGCCGGGATCGCTGCGCGTGAGTTGATCCGCTACCTCAATAGCCTGGCCATATTTGTGGTCCAGGCACAGCAACAACGCCTGAGCGATCTGCGCTGCATTGGAGCCGGGGGCGAGGCGCTGCACATATTCTGCCGCCATGCGCGCAATCTCGTTCTGACCGAGGGCGAAATTCGCTTCCGCCATGCCCAGGTGTGCCGCCAGCAAGTTCGGCGCGAGTTGCAACGCCTGGGAAAATGTCCCCGCCGCTTCCGCCGCTTTGGTGTCATGCAGCAACAATTCTTTGCCTTTGGCGGCAAGCTGTTCGGCTTCTGCCTGGCGCTCGCTCTGCACGTTGTCGGTGCCGCTGGTGATATCGTTCATCATGCTAAGCCCTGATTTCTGCGGCGCGTGGTGCCGCCGGAAAAGTATGTTCGTATTGCTATGGATTATAGCATCTCGCCATCATCCTAACGGTTGAGAGCGCGTAAAGATTTCACAAAATTCTGAAGGCGTGATCATACGGTTGGGGATTTTTCCCCAGCCAGCGAAAATTTTTCGGCCTGGCGAGGCGCAGAAGACCACCAAATGCCTCCCCTGAAAGTCCCAATTTCGCCGGCTGGTGGGCCTCTTTTCTGTCTTTCGGCCCTCACCCCTGGTGCCTGAGGCATCGCTGGTGGAGCGGAATCGCAGCATTCATAGCACGCATGGTCCTTTCATGAGACATCGGCTGGTGGATGGAGACGCGGGCTTTCGGTTCGATCACTGCACTGAAGGACCTGCGTCGGGAACGATTCCCGTAAGGATTTCGGATCGCAAGCACGTGTCGAGTGAAGGAGCACATGACTGATGGTGACGCAACCACGCAACCTTGTTTTTGCTGATCGCGCCAAAGCACGCCGCGCTCCGGCGGATATTACCGAGTATGAAGCCAGCATCGACCTTCTCAGCGAATTGGAGCAAGAGCGCGCCGGTGAGCCGGAACGCGGCATGGATGACGCTGTCAAGCAATACCTGAAAGAGATCGGGCGCTATCCGTTGCTCAGCGGCGAGCAAGAACTGGAACTGGCCGAGCGCATCGCCAACGGCGACGAAGAGGCCAAGCGCATGCTGATTGAGGCGAACCTGCGCCTGGTGGTGAGCATCGCCAAGCGATATTCCAGCCAGGGTTTGCCGCTGCTGGATCTGGTGCAGGAAGGCAACATGGGGCTGATGCGCGCCGCCCAGAAATTCGATTATAAGCGCCGCAACCGCTTCAGCACCTATGCTACCTGGTGGATTCGCCAGGCCATCTCGCGCGCCATCGCCGAGCATTCGCGCACCATTCACATTCCCGTCCACGTGGTCGAACTCATCTATAAACTCAAGCGCATCAGCCGCAAGATCTATCAAGACACTGGGCGCGAGCCAACGCCGGAGATGATCGCCGAGGAAGCCGGTTTGCCCAAAGAGCGCGTCATCGACCTGCTGAGCATGGCCGAGCAGCCCATCTCACTGGACGCGCCGATGGCTGATGATGAGCAATATCATCTGGCCGATGTGCTGGAAGATCACGCGACGGTGACGCCCATCGACGCCGTTTCGCGTCAGTCCATGCGCGACCACATTGACCGCGCGCTGGCGACGTTGCAACCCCGCGAGCGGCTGATCATCGAGATGCGCAACGGCTTGCTCGACGGCCACGCCTATACCCTGGAAGAGGTCAGCCGCGAATTCCAGCTCACCCGCGAGCGCATCCGCCAGATTGAGGTGAAAGCCTTGCGCAAGCTGCGCACCCCGGCCTATGCGCCAATGCTCAAGGATTTCGCATCATAGAAAGAAAGGACGAGACGCGAAGGGCACGAAGATAACGAAGTGCCCCGAAGTCTTTGTGCTTATGAAAGGAGTCATCATTGGCATAAACTTTCGTGTTTTTCGCATCTTTCGTGATCTTCGTGTCTCGTCTTATTCCTGGTCCCACTCCGGTTACGCTTTGTTCTCCATGGCGTCGTACAATGAGAACGACACTTGACGCGAGGATGGGGCAACATGCAGGCGAAAGAGATCACCAGCGCGGCGGAATGGGATGAGTTGATCGCGGGGCATCCGGGGGCGCACCCGTTGCAGACGTGGGGCTGGGGCGAGGTGAAACGCGCTTCCGGCTGGGGCGCGTGGCGCGTGGCGGTGATGGATGGCCCGGAACTGCGCGCCGCCGCCCAGGTGCTCACGCGCCGGGTGCCGCGCCTGCCGTTCGCCATGATCTACGCTCCGCGTGGCCCGGTCATCGCGCCGGATGACCCCGAAGCGCTGGACGTGCTGCTGCGCGCCGTGCAGGACTATGGCCGCTCGGTGGGAGCGATCTTTTTCAAGGTGGACCCCGCCTGGCCCGCCGGCACGCCGAATGCACTGGAGCGGGTGGGCTTTCATCCCAGCAATGAACCGGTGCAGGTGACGGAGACCTATACTATCGACCTCACCAAGAGCGAGGATGAGATCCTGGCGGCGATGCGCTCCAAGACGCGGCAATACATCCGCAAGGCCGAGCGCGAAGCGACGCACATCCTGCGCGACACGTCGGGCGAGTGGCTGGGGGCATGCTATCAGATCTATCTTGAGACGGCGCGGCGGGCACATTTCGGCCTGCATCCGCGAGATTATTACGACGCGATCTTCAAGCTCTACGATCCCAAACGGCAATATCTGTATATCGCCATGCGCGAAAACACGCCGCTTTCATTCCTGTGGATGGCGTGCTTCGGCCACTACGCCGTCGAACTATATGGCGGCGTGAGCGATGCCGGGCAGGAGTGGAAGTCAAACTACCTGCTGAAATGGCACGCCATCCAAGAGATGAAACGCGACGGCTACACGCTCTATGACCTCAATGGGCGCGTGAACGAGGGCATCGGCCAGTTCAAAGAAGGTTTTGGCCCGGACCACACCAACTGGATCGGGCCGTATGATTTGATCTATAAACCCCTGCTGCATCAAGGTTGGACGCGCGCTCTACCCCTCGCCAAGAAATTCCTCGCGCGTGAGGGTGATGAGGAATAGCCAGGCTGGAGCGCTCTCAGGTGAATACGGTAGGGGAATCGCCCGATGGTCGAATGACAAGGGCGGTGCTATAATCCTTTCTGAGCGCCAGAGCGTGCTGATGGGTTTTTTGTCGGCAGCGTTACGGCGAACGGTGAGAGGATCTGAATAGTATGAGCACTACGGCCACTTTGAGCCGCTTGTTCGCCGGCATTGAGCCTGACATGGAGGCGGTAGATCGCCTGTTTCGTGAGCGCGCGACATCCGGGGTTGCGCTGTTGAACGAGGCATCCGGGCATATCTTGGGATCGCAGGGCAAGAAGTTACGCACGGCGCTCACGTTGCTCACCGGCAAGCTCATCGACTATCGCGTGGAGAAGCTGATTCCACTGAGCGCCGGCTTCGAGATGTTGCACCTGGCCTCGCTGGTGCATGATGACATCATCGACCGCGCCGCCACCCGTCGCGGGCTGCCCACCATCAACGCGCGCTTCGGCAACGACATCGCCATCTTGCTCGGCGATTATTATTTCGCCAAAACTGCCAGCCTCATCGCGGATGTCAATGATAACCGCATCGACCGCCTCTTTGCCGACACCGTTGCGACGTTGGTTGAGGGGGCCATCATGGAGATGCTGGATGCTCGCCATCTGGACCTCTCATATGACCGCTATTTGCAGCGCATCAGCTCCAAGACGGCGTATCTCATCGCGTCGTGTTGCCGGGGCAGCGCGATGGTCTGCGGCGCGGATGACGCGCAGATCGAGCAGTTGCGCCAGTTTGGGCATAACCTGGGGATGGCGTTCCAGATCGTGGATGATATTCTGGATTACACAGGCGATGAGCGCACCATCGGTAAGCCTGCCGGCAACGATCTGCGCCAGGGCATGGTGACGCTGCCCTTGATCTACGCGCTGGAAAGCGACGCCAACGGCCACCTGGCTCAGGTGCGGCTGGTGGTGGAAGAGCCGGGCGAGCATAACGATCTGGTGCCGTCGCTGGTCGCCTGGGTGAATGCCGGTCACGGCATCGAGGCTGCGCTGGAAGACGCCAAGCACTATGCCGCTCTCGCTTCCGACATCCTCAACACCTTCCCTGCGGTCGAGGAGCGCGTGGTGCTGAGCGAGTTGATCGATTACGTGCTGGTGCGCGAGAAATGAAAGACGTGGAAATCATGCAACCCGCATCATCTGAACTTCAGCAGCGGTTCGAGGCAGCAGGCGGCAAGCCGAGCTATGTGCGCGGCATGTTTGGGCGCATCGCTGGCGTATACGATCTGATGAACCGGCTGATGACCGGCGGACTGGATGCGCGTTGGCGCTCCTTTGCCGTGCGGCAACTGGCCCTGGGCGCGGACGCTCTGGGGCTGGATGTCGGCACCGGTACGGGGGATCTCGCCATTGCGGCGGTGCGCGCCGCCGGGCCACGCACGCGCATGATCGGTGTCGATTTCACCACTGAAATGCTGGAGATCGGGCGCAAGAAGCTGGAACGCCTGCATCTGGCTGACCGCATCGAGCTGAAACAGGGCGACGGCGAGCACTTGAACTTCCCCGATAATACCTTCGACGGCGTCTGCTCGGCGTTCGTCGTGCGCAACTTGGCCGATCTGCCGGGCGGGCTGCGCGAGCAGTTTCGTGTGCTGAAACCCGGCGGGCGCATGGTGTGTCTGGAAATCACTCATCCGCCTGGGCCGATCTTCGGCGGTCTCTTTCACCTCTATTTCGACCGGATTATTCCCCTAATGGGCAAGGTTGTGGGCAAATCCTTCGAGTCGTATCGCTACCTGCACCAATCGCTGGCGGTCTTTCCCCGCGCCCCACAGTTGAAGGCGCTGATGGAACAGGTCGGCTTCACCGACGTGCGCTATCATTATCTGACCGGCGGCGTGGTGGCTGTGCATGTGGGGACGAAGCCGAACGGTTAAAAGCTGGCGGCGAACCCTTGCCCCCACCAGGCTGGGGCGTAGTTGACTCTGGTTTCCAGTGGCAATCACCAGCGGGTATTGTCTTATTTCCTCCGCTCTCGTTTGTTTTCATCCTCTCGCTTGAATGATAGGTCGAATGGTATCACCTATCCATCTCATCACATGAATTTTTCCGCGCCCGTTGACACCTGCCTGCTGTTTGGGTTATAAGGAAGTTGTGAAGTGAAGGGAGGCGACAGGCATGGGCAAATTAGATGG
>JAJPKG010000122.1 GCA_021323815.1 Pseudomonadota bacterium | reverse complement strand
CGCTTCGTCGTGAGGCATCGTGCCGACGCGCAACGCCAGATCTTTCGCCGCCCGCATCGCTAGCGGCCCGTTCGAGCGGATCTGCCGCAATGTCTCTTCCAGCGCGACATCCAACTGCTCAGTGGGAACGACGCGATGGACCAAACCCATCGCCTGTGCCCGTGTTGCGTCGAAGCGCTCGCCGGTGACGAAGAACGCCCGCGCCTGACCCGCTCCAATCTTGGCGATGACATAGGGCGAGATCGTGGCCGGCGCGATCCCCAGCTTCACCTCGGTGAAGCCGAAGCGCGTGCCTTCCGCCGCGATGACGTAGTCGCAGCATGCCACCAACCCCACGCCGCCGCCCAGTGCCGCGCCTTGCACCCGCGCGATCACCGGCAGAGGGAAGCTGTTGATGGCGCTCAGCAGTTCCGCCAGCCGCGTCGCGTCAGCCAGATTCTCCTCGCGCGACCAATCCAGGCTGGCGCGCATCCAGTTGATGTCCGCGCCCGCGCAGAAACTTTGCCCCTCGCCCCGCAGCACTACCGCGCGCAGATCGTCCCGCGCCCGCAGATCGGCGAAAGCAGCGGTGAGTGACGCGATCAGCTCAGCATTGAAGGCATTATGCACCTCAGGTCGGTTCAGCGTGACGACGGCAATGCCACCCGCGACCTCGACCCGCACAAATGGATACGTCGGCGTGTCCATCCTCGGCGATTCTTCTTTCTTTGGTTATTCGGCGTTCTGCTCGGCCAGCCCTTGCCGCACGGCTGCTTCATCCGGCGCAAGGCCAACCAGCACAACGATCTCTTGCAAGCGCGCCACATCGTTGATCTGCTCGATATGCTCGGCAATCTCGGCTTGCAACGCAGGAAAGCGGCGCGCTGTCAACGTGAGGATCGCCTCGCGCAGACCCTTTGTTTCTCCCTCTTTCTGGCCAATCTCCTCGCCTTGCTTTCTGCCAATCTCCTCGCCTTGCTTTCTGCCAATCTCTTCGCCTTGCTTTCTGCCAATCTCTTCGCCGCGCTTTTGGCCGGCTTCTTCTCCTTGGCGCAGGATGTACTGGTACCAGGGTGATTCGACGATGTACTTCTCGGTTAGCATATGATGGTCCTCCAGGTACTTGATGAGAGTAGTCGCATCGAATGCCCGCGATGCGAAAAACAACAGATAGTTGACGATGTTACCACGCTCGATCACGCTGGGAATGGTTTCCAGCTTCTTCATCGCCGGCTCGATGACATCCACCGTCGCCCCTTTCAGCAGTGGGACGAATGGAATGAGGGCGACACCAGCCGAGTTCAACCATTCATCCACCGATTCTTCCCAAAGACGAACCACTTGATAATGGTAGGTCAGGATCGGTCCATTTGGCCCCTGCATAACCCAGGGTGAGGTGGGGGTTGAGCACTTATGCAAATAGATCACAACCGAGATAACTTCACGTTTCTCGCGCAAATACGTGGCGACGGCATATTGGCACAGTCGTTGGGCAATGGTGGAATCGTACTCGCTCTGCTCTTCGACATGGAAGATATATTCTTTTTTCATGCCGGGGAACCGAATGATGCACAACCAATCGGCGCGTAAAGGCCCGTGCGGCAATTCAATCGAAAGTGGTTTAACATAGATTGCGCCGGGCAAGAAATGCGAAACAAACTCTTGTGGCGCAAGCTGGATCAAAGTTTTGAATGCGCTGTCGAGTTCGCCCATGTGTGTTCCCCCTGCACCATGAAACATTCCTCTTCCAGTGTATGATCTCAGTTATGCTTGATGCCAGCCAGGAAGGCTTGCATTGTTCAGTAAGGATTCGTCATAGTTAGGATACTGATCTATCATCTAAGGAGCCAATCGATGTCAGATCCCCTACGCATGCGCGTCTTCACCTGGAGCGATCCTGCTGGGAATCCCGAACGCGCCGGCATGAGCGGCAAGGCGGTGATGGAAGCGGTCCGCGATGGGCGTTTGCCGCGCCCGCCGTTCGCCGAAGCGCTGGATTTTACCATCACCGAGGTTGATGACGGGCGCGTGGTGTTCGCCATGACGCCTGCTGAATATCACTATAATCCGCTGCTGGTGGTGCATGGCGGGGTCATCGCCACCATCCTCGACTCCGCGATGGCGTGCGCCATCCAAACGCTGTTGCCGGCGGGCGCGGGAGCACCAACGCTGGAACTGCACACCAATTTCCTGCGCCCCGTGACCCTCGCCACCGGCACGGTGTATGCCGAAGGCCGCGTGCTGCACCTGGGTTCGCAAACGACCGTCGCCGAGGCAGATCTGCGCGACGCCGCCGGCAAGCTCTATGCCCACGCGACCTGCACCTGCATGATCATGCGCCGCTGATCAGTTGTCTTCTTCCTCGTCGTCATCGTCGAGCACCTGGCGTGTGTTCTTTTCACCATCGAACGACAGCAGCACGCGCCGCTCGTCAAAGACCGTTTCCAGGTGCACCGGACGGCCCCAGATCTGATAGACGTAAGCGAGCGTCTTTTCGGCGTAGTTCAGATCCATCTCTTGCCCCTCGAAGAGGTGCTTGATATAGAGTTCTGAGTTGCGCCGATAATCCGCATCGTCGATGACCAGATAGGGATACCCAAAGTTGGTCATACTGGCGACGATGCCATCGCGCACCTTGCGCCAGTCTTTTTCGACGATCACCCACTCATCCCCCTCTTTGCGGTAGAGGTAGAGATCGAGTTCCTTCACCAGATCCTCGGTGAGGTAGTTGCGCAAGAACGAGACATCATTTTCCGTCTCGCGCACTTCCAGCACTTTCGCCCAGCCCTGGCCCGGCTGCCGCCCCATCCGGCGCTCCTCCTCAGTTGGATTATCCCAGCGCTTCTCGATATCCTGCCAGATGGTGTAACCCAGGTAGTAGGGATTGAGCGAGGTGCGGCTGGGCGAAAGGACGCCGGTGTGCAGTGTGGCGAAGTTGACGAAATCTTCGCCTGAAAGATCCATCTCGCGCATGATGCGGCTATGGGCTATGGAAGCATGCCCCTCGTTCATGATCTTCGTCTGCATCTGCGGGACGAAATAGAGCATCTCTTCGCGGACGATGAGCAGGATGTCGCGCTGCCAGGGTTCCAGATTGGGCGCGTGCTCAGCGAAAAAGAGCAGGAAATCTTTCACCGGCTCTTTGGGGAACTTGCGGCTGGCCGGGCGGCGCGCCATCGCCTGTTGCTGGCGATATTCGCGGTCCAGCTTCCAGATGTCGTCATATTCCGTCTCAGCGGGCTTGGCGGGCTGGTCGGCCTCATCTTTGGGTTTGATGTGGGTGTAATAATCCACGTGCTCTTCGATGGCCAGCACGGCATCCAAAAAGCGTTCCACCTCAAGCCGCCCGTGCTCAAATTCATATTGCCGGATGCGGTCGGCGCTGGCGCTGACCCGATCGATCATGTTACGTGCGGTGTGGGCGAAATAGGCGTTGTGCTTGAAGAAATCAGTATGGCCGAAGACGTGTGCCGCGACGAAGGTGTTTTCCAGCACGCTGTTGTTTTCCAGCAAGAAAGCGTATGAAGGATTGGTGTTGATCACCAACTCATAGATCTTGCTGAGGCCAAAGTCATATGACATCTTCATGCGATAATACGCCTTGCCGCGCGTCCAGTGGCTGAAGCGCCCCGGCAAGCCATACGAGCCGAACTCATACATGATCGATGCGGGGACGACCTCGAATTCAACCGGAAACGGGTCCAGACCCATCTTCAGCGCCAGATCCCAGGCACGCCCGATGTTATGCTCCAGTTGTTCCATTTCTTTGTCTATCATGATGGACCTCGCTTCCGTCAGGGCGCACTGGGCACTTCGTCGCCGCGCGTGCTGAAAAACTTGCGCAGGGCGGGATACACTTCGCGCTTGTCGCCGATGGTGACGGCAACGAATTTCTTGTTGGTGATCTTGCTGAACGACGACATCAGCGTGGAAGGCGAGCGATAATGCGCCTCGCGGATCTCGCCATAGCCGAAGATGTTGCAGAGCTTCATCAACTCTTCGACCAACTGCACGCAGCGGTCGTTATCCCAGGGCAGGTTGTCGCCGTCCGAGAAGTGAAACGGATAGATATTCCAGTCGGCGGGATTGTAGCGTTCCTTGATGATCTGCAACGCCAGTTCGTATGCTGACGACACCTGCGTGCCGCCGCTCTCGCCGCGATGGAAGAACTCATCTTCGGTCACTTCCTTCGCTTCGGTGTGATGGCTGATGAAGACGATCTTCACGTTGGTATACTTGGTTCGCAGAAAGCGCACCATCCAAAAGTAGAAGCTGCGCGCGATGTATTTCTCGAACTCCCCCATGCTTCCAGAGACATCCATCATCGCCAGCACGACGGCGTTGGACTCATAGCGAATCGTTGGCTCCCACACCTTGAAGCGCAGGTCGTCGTTCTTGATGTCGTGGAACGTGGGATCGCCCTGAGCCGCGTTGCGCTTGAGATTTTCCAGGATGGTGCGCTTTTTGTCCAGGTTGCCCATCGGCCCCTTTTTGCGCACATCGGTGAAGCGAATCGTCTCTGTCTCCATCTCGGCCTGGCGTTTTTCTTCCAGGTTGGGCAGGCTGAGATCTTCAAAGATCAGCGTGGCGAGTTCGTCCACCGAGACTTCAGCCTCGTAATATTCCGCGCCGGGGTCCTGGCCCGCGTCACCCTTGCCTTTGCCCGGTCCCTGGCCCTGCTGCGGATCTTGGGCGATCACATCGCCGACCTTGCTTTTGCCGTTGCCCTGACCGGAACGCGTCTGCCGGCCCGGATCGAAGCGGAAGCGATATTGATCCAGCGAGCGGATGGGCACGCGGATCTGCTTTTTGCCGTCCGACATGATGATGTTTTCTTCGCTGACGATGTCCGCCAGATTCTTTTTGATCGCCTCGCGGATCTTTTCTTTATGGCGCTGCTGGTCGATGCTGCCCTTGCGGTGCAGCGACCAATCTTGGCGTTGAACGGACATGATGTGCGGCCCTCCTTTATGCGGGCAAGCCGAGAAAACGTGATACATTGATCGCTCGGCGTGACCGCCGGGGGCAATGATTGAAACGATCATGTGCCCCGGCTCGAACAACAAAGCCCTCTGAGGAAAGGCTTTCATTTTTCAAGCCGGGGAAGAGAATTCCCCGGCGGGCGTCGGACGCACTCGCTCTTGCCGTCTACGATCCCACTTTAGCGGCTCAGCAAGCTCCCGGCATATTTCAACAATTCGTTAGCGCACACCGGGCAATAGCCATGCTCCGCGATGAGGCGGTTGACGACCTCGTTGGTGCGCTTGAGTTGCTCTGGGTCCGGCGTGCGAGCGCTGGTGGTGATCTTCACGATGTCGCGCATGTCGGCGAAGAGCTTCTTTTCGATGGCCTCTTTCAGCCGCTCATGGCTGGTGTAATCGAAGGTCTGTCCGCGCCGCGCCAGCGACGAGATGCGGATCAAGATCTCTTCGCGGAAGCCTTTGGCGGCGTTTTGCGAGACACCGATCTGCTCCTCAATGCTGCGCATCAGCCGCTCGTCCGGCTCCATATCCTCTTCGGTGATGGGGTCGCGCACTTTGGTCTTGTTGCAGAACGCTTCGACGTTATCGAGATAGTTGTTCAGCAGCGTGCGGGCGCTTTCCTCGAAGCTATAAACGAAGGCGCGCTGCACCTCTTTTTTCACCATCTCGTCATATTCGCGCCGCGCTTCGCTGATATAGTCGAGATATTGCTCGCGCTGGTCGCGGGTGATGCCGGTGTGCTGATCCAGCCCGTCGCGCAGCGCCCGCAGCGCGTCGATGGCATTGATGCACGTCACGCCGTCTTTCACCAGCGCCGACGACAGGCGGTTGATGATGTAGCGCGGCGAGATGCCGTCCATGCCCTCGCGGGTAGCTTCCTCTTGCAACTCGCGCACATCTTTGGTCTTGAAATCTTCCAGGTCTTCGCCGTCATAGAGCTTCAGCTTCTTCATGCGGCTCATGCCGGCCTTGCGCGACTCTTCCAGGCGGGTGAGCACGGCGAAAATGCTGGCGATGCGCAGTGTGTGCGGCGCGATATGCACATTTTCCAGCGCGCTCTGCCGCAGCAGCTTCTCATAGATCTTTACCTCGTCGCTGACGCGCAGGTTATAGGGCACCTTGACCAGGATGATGCGGTCTTGCAGCGCCTCAGACTTGCGGTTGCCGACAAACGCCTGGAACTCACTCTCGTTGGTGTGGCTGATGACCACCTCATCGGCATAGATCATGCTGAATCGCCCGGTCTTGATGTTTTGCTCTTGCGAGAGCGTCAGCAGCACGTACAGGAATCGCTCATCGACTTTCAGCATTTCTACGAATTCAATCATCCCTCGGTTGGCGATGTTGAGTTCGCCGTCGAAGCGATAGGCGCGCGGATCGCTCTCGCTGCCGACTTCGCCGATGGTAGAAAGGTCAATGCCCCCTGTCAGCTCGGCGACATCTTGAGACTTCGGGTCACTGGGCGTGAAGGTGCCGATGCCCACGCGGTGCTTTTCGCTGAAGATGATGCGCTTGACCGGGATCTCTTCGATCTTGCCGCCATAGGTGTTTTCCACCATATAGCGGCACTGCGGACACAGGTCGCCCTCGATGTAGAGGCCGAACTCTTTTTCGATGTCGCCGCGCAGTTCGTGGGGGATCAGATGCAGCGGCTCTTCGTGCATGGGGCAGTCGCGGATGGCATACACCGCGCCTTCCGGCGTGCGGGTATATTCTTCCAGCCCACGCTTGAGCAGCGCCACAATGCTCGACTTGCCGCCGCCGACGGGACCCATCAGCAGCAGAATGCGCTTGCGCACTTCCAGGCGCTGTGCCGCTGAATGGAAATATTCCATGATCTTCTGCAATGAGCTTTCCAGGCCGAAGATCTCATTGTCGAAGAAGTTGTAATGCGTGTAGCCCTGCGGGGTGGTCTGTGTCCCGGCAGCCATGATCATATTATAGATGCGCTCGTGTGCAAGCTGCGTCACCTTCGGGTTTTTCGTGGCGATTTCGAAATATTGCGCGAAAGTGCCCTCCCACTTCAGATTGCGCTCACGCTCTCGATATTCTTCGAGCCGTTTCACCAGATCCATATCTGTACCTCCACAGGGGAGCCTGGCCGTACCAGGCCGTTACGTGCCGGGCGGATACCCAGCGCCGGCGATTGAGAGCGCTCTAGCCGCCTTGTCGCTTGCAGCGGACCTCCTTATCCGTGACGGAGCGTTCCTTCCAGCGGCTCTCCATTTCCGAACGACAATGGGGGTCTGTCGTTTTGATCGATGCTTGAGTTGCAGACGCACGTTGTCTTTTCAAGCTTCAGCATGCATCGCGCCGATTTGCACGTCTGGTAGCATCATTGGTCAGATTCAGGCTTGTGCTGAGCAAGCCTCCGCCTTCAGGCGTGGGGTATCTGACCCTTTAAGAATCCTTCTTCGAGTAACACAAAGGACCGGATCGCTCTCTGTGAGAGGTGAACCAGCCCTTCATCATCCCCAAAAAAGCCAAGCGTACCTATGCGATTGTAAGAAGTGCACGTCCAGCAGCGCATGCTGGATGATGTGTGCGATGCATGCCGACCCTTCCATTCAATGGGTATCGCTATGAGCATAGATCAGTTTTCGGCATCTGTCAAGCAAGATCTGCCCAAAATCTGCGGAATCGCTCACCATCGCCTGGATATCCATCCCATATCAACTCGATACACCAACAGCAACAATCCCTTATGTTATCATTGCTAGCAGAAGACTACGCAAGAGCGCGCAGTGAAAGAGAGGACCGGCGATGCGCAACGACTATCAATTTCTGTTGATCAGCCAGGATGACGGCGTGGTGACGATCACCATGAACCGGCCAGAGGTGCTGAACGCACTGAACCCGCAGATGCTCGTCGAACTGGGCGAAGCGACCGAGGCGGCGGCGCAGGATGACGCGGTGCGCTGCGTGGTGCTGACCGGCGCGGGGCGGGCCTTTGGCGCGGGACAAGACCTGAACTCGTTCACCGACCTGTATGCCAGCGGTGAGCCGATCACGATCAGCGGTGAGTTGAAACACTATCATCGCGTCATCAAAGCGATCCGCGCCGCGCCAAAGCCGGTCATCGCAGCGGTGCAAGGCGTGGCCGCGGGCGCATCATGCAATCTGGCGCTGGCGTGCGATCTGCGCGTCGCAGCGGACAACGCCCGCTTCATCCAGGCTTTCGCGCGCATCGCCCTGGTGCCGGATGCCGGCGGACCGTTCT
>JAJPKG010000211.1 GCA_021323815.1 Pseudomonadota bacterium | reverse complement strand
TCAATGTAATCCAGAAATTGCAGGAACTGTGGATCGCTCGGTTCCAACGGCCCCTGTGTGAAGGGCACATGCCCCGGAATGGTGGAAGCCGGATGCGAGGTGAACGTTGAATGGTTGCCAAGCAGCACGAATTGATTTGCCGCCGCCGTGAGATCGCGACTCACCGTTCCCGGCACGCCTGCCACCACCACGAACTTATTCAGCCGCAGCTTCAGCCGCGCGCAGATGCGCGTGAAGTCGCGGTCGCCGGTCATCAACACAAAGGTGGAAATCGACGGGCGGTCAAACACCGTTTCGATGATATCCATCAGCATGTTGAGATCAACCGTGCTCTGTGAGGCGTATTGGCTGGAAGGGGTAAAGTTGGCAGAAGCGTTCGATGCGGATGGGACGGGAACGGGTTCAGGGGTCGGCTCTGGGGCGGCTAAACGAATCTGGCTGACTTCGCGCGTGGCTTCGCTATCAGTTTCACTCTCTTCGCTGGGGGCGCTCTGCGTCGCGCCGCTGCCAAACGAGGCTCCCGTCGCGCTCTCGCCCGGCGCATTCCACCCTTGCTGGCCGTTGCCGCCCGGCTGCCACGTGTTTGAGCGATAGCGGTCGCGCTGCTTCGCTGGGCAATCCACCCGGTCGATCATCGCCGCCGTCAGGCTCCCCTTAAACATCTCCGGCTGGCGGCTCCAATCCGCATACGCTTTGGCCACCATCACCGTGCCATAGCGGCGCGCGACGTTGATCAACTCTTGCGGATCCGGCTCGCGATGTTGGGTGTTGAGCAGGCTATAGCGAATGTTTTCGAAATCAATGAAGAGGGCAATCTCTTCGGCCATTTGGGTGTCTCCTTCGATACGGCAATAGAAGTTATTGGGGCATGCTCGCTCTGGCCGCGCTGCTCATCGGGATGCCTGTATCAGGGTGAAGAGCCTGGTGACGGTCAAGCAGGTGATGTAACACGACAATCTGCATAGCGTCTCATTCCACATGGCTCCATAAGCTGTCTGAACATATCCACCGAACCAGTGGTAAAAGCAAACCCTGAGCAACGAGATAACTCATCCTGACAGGGATGAGTGATTGAGCAATACTGTAATAATACTATCATACTTCCGCGAGAAAGTCCACTCTCTCCCGCATGACATACCCCACAATGCGATGAACACAGGAGCATCGTGTGAAAATTCTTAGCATATGCTTGTTTTCTCGCTATTTTTCTTCCCGCCCCGGCGCAACCGTCCAATTTGGCATACGTTTTGCTGAGCTTCCTTCTTTGGTGTAGTGAAAGGGGGATTTTTCATATGGCAACCAAAAAGCAAGTGATATTGCAAGCTGAACCGCGCACCGTTTTGGGCAAAAAAGTGCGCGCTCTGCGCCGCCAGGGCATTTTGCCTGCACGTATCTACGGTCATGGCGATCCGCTTCCCGTTCAGGTTGATATGCGCACTTTCGAGCGCATGCGCGAAACCCATCAGACCACCGGCGTCATCACCCTCACCATCGCTGGCCAGGGCAGCGGCGAAACGGTGCTGGTACGCCACATTGAACACCAACCCAAAACCGGCAAGATGCTGCACATCGACTTCGCTCGCGTGCGCATGGACGAACCTATCCGCGCCCGCGTCCCATTGCATGTCAGTGGCACCTCACCCGCCGCCAAAGACATCGGTGGAGCGCTGCTGACCCTCGTTGAGAGCATCGAGATTGAGTGCCTGCCCGCTGATCTGCCCGACGCCCTCATCGTCGATGCCACCAAGCTCACCAGTCCAGACGCCATCCTGCATTTGAAAGATATCGAACTGCCGCCCGGCGTCAAAGTGCTTGACGACCCCGAAGAACCCGTCGCCAAGATCGAGCCGCCGCGTGGTGCGGAAACGGCACCCGCCCCCGAAGAGCCTGCTGCCGCCGAACCTGCGCCCCAAACCCCATCCACCCCATAACAGCGTGCTTGAGCCTCCATGACCCATTCGCCCTGAAAGGAGTATTCCGCACGGATGCGAATCCTCATCATTTTCGCGCTCGGCGCGCCGCTGGGCTATCTGCTGGCCTCGCCGCTGCTCTGCTGGGCTGATCACCTGCTGGCCCGCGTCACCCCCGCGGATGCTGCTCCTCTGGCCATCGAGATCGCCTCCCCACATGAATCATTGCCTGATTCCCCCTCTTCAGCAGAGATGGAGAGAGGGTCAGGGGGTGGGGCCATGCCTATCAGCATCACCCCGCCCTGGCGGTGGGGGCTGCGCCTGAGCCTGGCGCTGCTGGTGCCGCTCGCCTTCGCCCGCTTCCTGCCCGCCGCCCGCGCAATTACCCCGCTTGCCGTGTTGGCACTGCTCGCCTGCGTCGTCATCCTCGCCCTGGTGGCCGTCATGGATGGCGCAACCCACCTCATCTTCGCCGAAATCCTCGCCTGGCCGGCCCTCGCCGTCGTCCTGACGACCCTGCCTCGCGGTCTGGCCGCGTGCCTGCCCTTGCTCGCCGGCGCAGTCGCCTGCGGCGGTCTGCTCACCGCCTTGTATCTGCTCGGCCTCTGCGTCTATGGCACCGACGCGCTGGGCTGGGGCGATGTGCAGCTTGGCGCGGTCATCGGCCTGCTGCTCGGCTGGCCAGGCGGCTTGCGCGCCATCATCTGGGGCTTTTTCCTCATGCTCATCATCGCCGGCGCGTTGTTGCTCTTTCGCCGCATCACCCGCCACAGCTATCTGCCTCTCGGTGTCTTCCTCGTCCTCGGCGCGCTGCTTTCCCTGCTCATCCAGCCGCCGCTTGGGTGGTAGCTTCAATGTGTGGCACTCGACAAGAGAGCGTATCCATGCTATCGCCACAACCGTGATCGCAAGCTGGGCTGGCACAATCGGGTGTTTCCCTCTGGTCAGATGGGCACGTCTGGCTTATAATCTCGGAGAGATGATTCGAAAACAACAGATGGCGTTTCCACCTCTACATCCGGTTCGCGCCGTTGTGGCCTGTCGCATGGGCCGCGCGTCTTCGCTACCGGAAGATCGTACCGCCATTTCAGGGGGCAGCATTGCCCCCCCACAGCAAGATTTTTCGGCGCGCTCGCGCCTGCTAAGGAGCTTTGACGTTGGCCACCATCCTTGACACCATCACCAGTCCAGCCCAATTGCGCGGCCTCTCGCCCGAACAACTGGAACAACTCGCCGCAGAGATGCGGCGCAAGATCATCCAGACCGTCAGCGCCAACGGCGGCCACCTGGCACCCAACCTCGGCACCATCGAACTCACCCTGGCTTTGCATCTGGCTTTCGACGCCCCCCGCGACCAGATCGTGTGGGATATCGGCCATCAGGCATATCCCCATAAGCTGGTGACGGGCCGCGCCGCCAAATTCCATACTATTAAGCAGTTTGGCGGCCTTTCCGGCTATCTGCGCCGCGACGAATCGCCCTATGACGCCTTCGGGGCCAGCCACGCCAGCACCAGCATCAGCGCGGCGCTGGGCATGGCCGTCGCCCGTGACCTGGAAGGCAAAGATTTCAACGTCGTTGCCATCATTGGCGACGGCGCGCTCACCGGCGGCATGGCACTGGAAGCCATCAACAACGCTGGCGCGATGGGCCATAAGCTCATCGTCATCATCAACGACAACGACAAGAGCATCTCTGATAACGTCGGCGCGCTGCATCGTCACCTGGGCAACCTGCGCGCCAGCCCGCGTTACCGCAAGCTGCGCGCGGCTGCCAAGCATTTCATCGAAGATATCCCCGTTGTGGGCGATCTGGCCGCCGAAGTTGCGGGCCGCACCCAGCGCAGCATGAAAGAATTCGTCTTGCCCAGCAAGAGCGGCGTGATCTTCAGCGAGTTGGGTTTCACCTTCCTCGGCCCCTTCGACGGCCACGACATCAGCCTGATGGTGGATGTCTTTGAGAAAGCCAAGCAGCTTGACGGGCCAATCATGATCCAGGTCATCACGCGCAAGGGCAAGGGCTATGCCCCCGCCGAGCAAGACGCCACCAAATTTCATGGCCCCGGCGCGTTCGACCCCGACACCGGCGTGATGATCAAGAAGGTTGGCGCTCCCCCGACGTATTCGGATGTCGTCGGTGATACGCTGGTGGAGATTTGCAAGCGCGACCGCAACGTGGTCGGCATCACCGCCGCCATGGCCGAGGGGACGGGTCTGAACAAACTGCGCGCCAAAGTGCCGGAGCAATATTTCGACCAGGGCATCGCCGAGCAACATTCCGTCACGTTCGCCGCCGGCATGGCGACGCAAGGGATCATTCCCGTCGCCGCCATCTATTCCACCTTTCTCCAACGCGCCTATGATCAGGTGCTGCACGATGTCTGCGTCCAAAACCTGCATGTCGCTTTCCTGCTGGACCGCGCAGGGCTGGTGGGCGAAGACGGCCAGACGCAGCACGGCCTCTTCGATATCGGCTATCTGCGCCCGATGCCCAACATGCACCTGATGGCCCCCAAAGACGAGAACGAACTGCGCCAGATGATTTATACCGCCATCTATGGCGTGAACGGTCCCGTTGCGGTGCGCCTGCCGCGCGGGGCGGGCGTCGGCGTGGAGATGGAGCAAACGTTCGCGCCACTGCCCATCGGCAAGGGCGAAATCCTGACCGATCCGGCGGAAGCGGATCGCGCCGATGTGGTCATCCTGGGCTATGGCGACATGGCGCTGGTGGGTAAGAAAGCCGCCGATGAGCTGGCGGAAGAGGGCATTCGCGCCGTTGCTGTCAATCCTCGCTGGGCGAAGCCGCTGGACGAAGAGCTGATTCTGCGGCTGGCACGCGGAACCGGCCATGTCATCACCATCGAAAACCACATGGCCGCCGGCGGTTTCGGCTCAGCAGTGCTGGAACTGCTCAACGCCCACGAGGTGCTGGTGCCGGTCAAGATCATCGGCGTGAAGGATGCCTTCATCGAACATGGCTCCGTCGCCAAGCTCAAGGAACTGACCGGCCTCACCGCGGAAAACGTCAAGGCTGTCGCCCGCCGGATGGTGCGTTCCACCGTCCGCGGGTAATCCTTTCGCGTAATCGCAACCCGGCGAATGCGCGTGCATGGCTCCATCTCTGCGTCGCGCCCTTGACGACCCTGCGTTTAGCCGCTATACTCAGGTCTAGAGGCTTGCTCGTTGAGAGCAGCGTAGAGAGGAAAATTGCATCATGCCACGCACCCTGCGCTCGTTGGGAGGATGGTCGCGCCTCATTCCCCTGCTGGCGATAGCAGCATTCGCCATCGTCGCGGTCGCTTTGGCGCAACCGCGCCACTCCGGCCCCATCCGCTCGCCCACTGTGGGCGCGCCTGTGGGTGATAGCGCGCTGGCTGCCAGCAAGCCGGTGGTGCTGACGGCGCACGATCGCGCCCTGCTTGCACGCAAGCAACGTCTGGCGAGCGAATATGCGCTGGTGCAGCAGGGCAAGATGAGTGCTGCACAATTCCAGCGTGATTGGGCGGCGTTCATCTCACATGACGCGCCGGCGAAATCCGCGCCGGCGACGCTTTCGCACGTCTCCCTCTGCCCCCTCGCGGACACCGCGTGCTGGGGGCGACCGCATACCCTCTCGCTGCCCCAGGAATCGCAGATCACGAATTATTATTGCGGACCCGCCGCTGTCGAAGAGGCCATGCTGGCGCTGCATGCCACCACCGGCCCGCGCGGCGAAGATCTGCTGGCATCGCCCTTTCCGGCAACGGGGCAGCATATCCTCGCCGGCGATGCGTATCTGGCGACGGATCTGAATGGCGGCACGAACTGGGGAAGCGGCGTGGTGCCGGCAACCTT
>JAJPKG010000359.1 GCA_021323815.1 Pseudomonadota bacterium | reverse complement strand
GCCCGGCAAGCTGGCCGATCTCATTCTGGTCAACGGCGATCCCCTAACGAATATCGAGGTGTTGCGCCCGCACGACAACATCGTGCTGGTGATGCAGCGCGGCGACATCGTCAAAAACCGCGTCACCGAGCGCGTGGAGCAGCGCAACGGGCACGCGCCAACCGCCGCGCCAGTGAAAGCCGGCGAGTAGCATACCGGAGAGCCGACCTAGACCCTTGTGGGCAGTTCGCGGTCGCTCCACAGCAGGCCAATGATCGTCTTGCCGTCGCTGATCTGCCGCGCGGTGATCTGCCGCAACGCCTCGGCGCGGCTGATGCGGTGGAGCGCAGCGATCTCGTGTGTATCCTGGATGCCCGACACCTGGCGCAATTGGGTCGCAAGGAACAGATGTAAAACTTCGTCGGTGAAGCCCGGCGAGGTATAGAACGGGCCGAGATAGCGCAACGCGCCGGCCTCATAGCCGGTTTCTTCCCACAATTCGCGGCGCGCTGCGGCGGCGGGATCTTCCCCCGGCGATATCATGCCGGCGGGCAATTCCACCAGCGCCTTGCCCAGTGCATCGCGATATTGCTCGATGAACACAAACTCGTCGCTGTCTTCCAGATACGGCGCAATCACCACCGCCGGGGCATGCTGCACGATCTCGCGCACTCCGGTAGTGCCATCAGGCAGGCGCACATCGTCCACGCGCAGCGTCACCACACGACCTTTGAAGATCTCGCGCGTGCTGATAACGGTGTTGGGCTGGACGACCGGCGAAACGAAGTTTGTTTGCTGCACGGTCGGCGCGGACGGCTGCGGTTGCTGGGTGGGGATCAGTTGCATGTCAAAAACCCACATATGCCCCCCAAACAAGAGCGCGCCCAGCAGCAACGCCAGCACCACGCTGGCCGGCGCGGTCAGCACGGCATGGGTGGTCAGGCCCAGCGCGAACAACCCACCCAGAAATGCGCCGACATCCAGCAGCGCAATGAGCAGCGCCGAGTAATGAAACACGTTCCCTTTACGGTGCGTATCGGGAATGGTCAGCGGACTCCACAGAAAGGCGTCGGCCAGCTCGCGTGCCGAAAAGGCATCGGCGTTGACGATGAAGAACTCTTTGATATAGTTCATCTGCATCACGCTGCCGGCCCAGGCTTTGCGCAGCGCAATGAGTTGCAGCAAGATCAACCCACCGACCACCGAAATGACCCACAGCAGCGGCACTGCCGCACCCGCCACTTCGGGCCGGCCCGTGAGCAGCGCCACCACGCCGGAACCCGCGCCGCCAGCGATCAGCAGATAAAAGTTCACCAGCGTCATGCGGTGTTCCATCGCCTGTTCGGCGGTCTGCGCGGCATATTCATATTCCTCTTCGAGGATCTTTTCCGACCGCAGGCCCGGCTGGTTCTCGATGATTGTCTTCCGCGTATGGCTCGGTCGCTTCGGCGGTTTATAGGGATAGAGCCAGCCGAGGACGAGCGCAATGGCCATGACGACGGCCACAAATGCCGCGCCCACCCCCAGCACAAGCGTATTGCCCTTGCCGCCCAGCAGGCCATCGGTCACGGACGCGATGTTGGGGATGAACAGAAATGCGCCGCCGAGCAGCGCCGCTGCAAGGGTCCCCGCGCTCATCCACAGGCGCGCCGGCCAGACGGATGGCTGCCCCTTGCCAGCTGATGGAGCATGTGATGAGACGGAAGCCATAAACCCACACCCCTTCTTCCTTATGATGCCTTGATGATGAAGGTGGTCAGATGCAGATCATTGATGAGATACGTCAACAAGGCCACCACCGCCGTCAGGAAAAGCGAGTTGAGGCCAACGAAGATATCATTGATGGTTTGGCGACGGTCGCTCAGTTTTGCGGTGTTTTCGATGACATGCTTATACTCATCGAAGATGAAATCTCGCTCCGCAGTGGAACGCGGCACTGTTGGTGGAAGCGACACGGTGAAATCCTCCTTTTGTCCTTCTGCTTGGAGGATATCATACGCCCGCATGCCTGTCGAGAGCGCCTGCACGATGTGAGCAACGCACACGAGCGCATCCCTTTTGGGCATCTCATCTCTAGAATTGCCGGCGGGAATGTGGCTAGAATAAAGCAGGCGAATCACCAGTTGAGTGAAAGGAGCGCGCCATGAACCCGCCGGCTGATCTCATGCGACGGCTGATCGCCATTGATCCGATCTTTGCCCAGGCGCGGCAGATCGTCACCGATGCCGGACAATTCAATGATATCTATATCATTGACGATACATGGGTCATCCGCGTCCCGCGCACGCCGGCTGCCGCAGTGACCTTGCGTCATGAGGTGCAGATGTTGCGTGCGCTGCAAGGCCGATTGCCGCTGATGGTGCCGGACCCCGTCTATGTCTGCGAGACACCGGGGCAGGAGTATATGGGCTATCACCTGTTGCCGGGGGTGGCGCTGCTGCCGGAAGTGCTGGATGCCGTCCCTGATGTCGCAGGGTATGATCGCATCGCCGCGCAGATCGCCGCATTTCTGCGCGCGCTGCACGCGCTGAAGCCGGCGGATCTGGGGCTTGATTTGCCCCTGCGCGACACGCCGCAAGAATGGGCGGACCTCTACGCGCAATTTCAAGACAAGCTCTATCCCTTCATGCGCCCTGATGCCCGCGCTCAGGTGACGCGCACCTTCGAGCATTATCTGGCAGACGCGCGCTTGCACGCCTGGCAGCCGAGCATGCGACATGGCGATTTGGGTGGCAGCAATATCCTCTATGATCCCGAAAGCCAGCGCATAACCGGCATCATCGACTTCGCCAACACCGGCTACGGCGATCCGGCGCTGGATGTCGCCGCGCTTTCCACCATGGGCGACGATCTGCTGGCACGCATCTATCAGGGATATCCGGCAATGGCGACGATGATGGAACGCGCCCGTTTTTATCGCAGCACCTATGCCTTGCAGCAAGCCCTCTATGCGTTGCGCGACGGGAACGAAGACGATTTCGCCGACGGCATTGCGGAGTATGTATGAGCAAGATCGAGGTGGAATGTGCCGGAAAGCACCTTCCACTTTGACAAGCGCTCGAGATGAGTCACTCTACTCATCCTCTGGCGACGGCAGTTGTCCCCACAGCCCACCATCAGGTTCGCGGATCATGTTGCGAGGGCTGACAACCGGTTTTCCGGTCAGTTCCTCAATTTGTCGGCGAGCATCAGCGGCTACTTTACCCGCGTCGTCCACATCACGCGCTATCTCCCCGAACCCTTGCGAGTCGCGAGTAATATGTAATTCTCGTGCGACTGTTTCGCCGAGACCGGTGATCGCAAGCTCGAGGGCTGTAAGGGCAGGGCGCAGATCCCCCTTATATACCGCTTTCTTACCCTTATAAGTCACAGGGAAATCTTTCAGCCCCATATGCTGCTGAATCGACAAGCCGAAAGATCCCATATGCAATCTATCGGTAAGGATCGCAAACTCTTTGTCTTCAATGCCGCGCACACTCCACTCATGCGTGAGTTTTTTGCGGATGACGATGCCATCCACGCGGCGTGTTGCCCAATCGACTGAGTAGCCAGCGTGCACATAGGATGCAATCGCCCGTTCGCGCCACTCCAAGAAATCGGCTTCTTCGCCGGCCACTTCCTGTCGCCGTGTTTGTACTGCGAAATAGGTTTGAGCTTGAGCAACAACATCCTTTTCAGGATCGGCATTCTGTGCTATGAGGTAACACGCATAGCGTGTAAGCCGAACATCTTTCACTGTCTGATGCCCGTGTTTACCTCCTGGGGTCACTTTACTGATGTCAGTAAAGTGACGATCCACCAGCTCTCCGCTATTAGCGGCGGCAGTTTTTGCTTTCCCGATGACCTCTTGAAAATTTTGCCACTTTGAGTAAGTGAGCAGCTTGGCAAGTTCACGGGCACTCCACCATTCGCCTTGCTCATCTTCGTGGCGGATGGCATCAAACGGTGATTGATTATGAGATGGTGCAGGCGGTTCGCTCACGGCGTTTTCTCCTTTGAAAGGATGGGGAACAACAGAGCTGGCCTTCTATTCACTCTATGATAGCACAAGCGCACAATGTCATAATCCGACTGTTTGACCACTGTGAAAGTAATACCATTAACCATGAGCTTGGGAAAGACAGCGAATTAACTCGTACCGCTTGCCATTGAGGCTGCGGTTGTTTGTGGAGGAAGGGGATGAACAGTGAAACGGATCCAATGGGCGAAGTGGCAGCGCATACGGGATTCGAACCCGTGATCTCCGCCTTGAGAGGGCGGCGTCCTAGGCCACTAGACGAATGCGCCTCGTTCCGCTACAGTATATGCGATCTCCACCGATCATGTCAAGCAAGACGTATCCTTCGCCCTTGACAAATTGCGTGCCGTATCGCTATGTATCAGGCAGAGAGATCCCTGGTTGATTCATCTGGCAAAAAGAGCAAGAAAGGATACCCCCATGCGCCGCGACACCCTCTTGCGTTTTATCATCGCCCCACTGCTGAGCACGGTTACAGGCATCGTCATTCTGCGGATCGGTGATCATTTCTCCTTATTCGGTCCTTTCAGCCGGCCATCGTTGATTGAAGTGCCAACCGGCCTGATCCCCGCGATCTTTCCCTGGATTTCCGCAGTCGGTGCAGCAGCCGGAGCGATTTCAGCGATCACCGCCGGTTTCAGTGACAACAGGCGCAATGTCGAACAAGGATTCACCCTGACCGCATTGTCATTCGTCTTGATCTGTCTGGTGCAAACACTCAGCATTCAAGGACTTATGCCCATCACAGACTATCTGTTTGGCGTAGCAATTCGCCTCTTTTACCTCACCCTCATCGGTTTCCTGGGAGCGCTGTTTGGGAATTTGGCTGGAGCCGTTATTGTTAATCTGCTTTCACCGCGCCGTTCGGCATTGGAGATTATGCCGGACGAACTGAGAGAACGCTTTTTGCAAGAGCAAGCTGCACGGCGTGAGAAAGCGTTGCCGCATCGGCTGCGCCATCTTTTCGGCCAAAATAAATAACATCGCCGGCCAAAAAAGCACCGTCCGCATGCAAAGAAAAAAAACTCGCATGCGGACGGTGTTTCTTGCTGTTATCCCTGCGACGGCAGTTCGCGGCGCGGGCGGCGATGGCGCTGGATCTCGGCCACGCGCAAGCGACCGAGCGCGCGCTCGATCTGCCCTTCCAATGCGGCGCGGTCCACATCGCTGGCGGCGGTGGCCAGTGCTTCTTCGGCGCGGCGACGTGCTTCTTCAGCGCGGGCCTCGTCGATGTCGGCGGCGCGTTCGGCGTCATCGGCCAGAACGATCACCTGATTGTTAGAGACTTCCATGAAGCCCCCGCCAACGAAGAGGGTCTCTTCGCCGCCGTTGTGCTTGATGTGCAGCGCGCCGACCTTCAGCATGGTCATCAGCGGGGCGTGGCGGGGCAAAATGCCCAACTGGCCCTCGCTGCCGGGCGCGACAACCTCATCCGCCTCGCCCTCATAGATCAAGCCGGTGGTTGTCACGACCTGCACCTGCAAGGTGAGTCCATTCGCCATTATTTATTCCCCGCTTTGGACTTCTCGTAGTTCTCATAGACAGCGTCGATGGAACCCACATAGCTGAAGAAGCTTTCACCGATGTGATCCACCTTGCCGTCCAGAATCTCGCGGAAGCTGCGCACCGTATCTTTGAGCGGCACCGAGACGCCGGGGCGACCGGTGAATTTTTCCCCCACAAAGAACGGCTGCGAGAAGAACTGCTCGATCTTGCGGGCGCGCGCGACGATGATCTTGTCCTCTTCAGAGAGTTCATCCACGCCCAGAATGGCGATGATGTCTTGCAGATCTTTGTAGCGTTGTAACACCTGCTGCACGCCACGCGCCACGTTATAATGTTCCTCACCGATAACGTTGGGGTCCAGGATGCGGCTCGTACTTGCCAGGGGGTCCACAGCAGGGAAGAGACCGCGCGAGGCGATGGAGCGTTCCAGCACGATGGTGGAGTCCAGGTGGGCAAAGGTCGTCGCCGGAGCGGGGTCAGTGTAGTCGTCCGCCGGCACATAGACGGCCTGCATAGACGTAATGGCCCCTTTCTTGGTGCTGGTGATGCGCTCCTGCAATTCGCCCATCTCTTCCGCCAGGTTCGGTTGATAGCCGACGGCGGAGGGCATGCGGCCCAACAGCGCCGACACCTCGGAACCCGCCTGAGTGAAGCGGAAGATGTTGTCGATGAAAAGCAGGATGTCGCGGCCCTCGACATCGCGGAAATATTCCGCAATGGTCAAACCCGAAAGCGCCACGCGCAGGCGCGCGCCGGGCGGCTCGTTCATCTGGCCGAAGACCATCGCCAGCTTATCCAGCACGTCGGCCTCTTTCATCTCATGATAGAGGTCGTTGCCTTCGCGTGTGCGCTCGCCCACGCCCGCGAACACGCTATAGCCGTCATTGTTGATGGCGATGTTGTGGATCAGCTCCTGGATGATGACCGTCTTGCCG
>JAJPKG010000026.1 GCA_021323815.1 Pseudomonadota bacterium | reverse complement strand
CGGGCTGCAAAACCTGCAATTCCAGATCGGCGCGGATGCCGGTTCCACAGCGGCGCTGAGCATCGCCCCAATGGACGCGGCGAGCCTGGGCGTGGCGGGCAGCATTGCCAATCTCACGCAAGGGCAAAACAACGCCAACATCCAATCGCTGACGGGCATCGGAAGCGGCATGCTGGGGGCGAGCGCGGGCGAGCAATATCAGATCAAGGCGACGCAGATGGTGGGCAGCGCGGGCAACAACATCTTCACCAGCGCCGGGGCGGCGGGCACCAGCGGCACGGCGGCGGCGAACGCCGGCAACGAGACCATGACGCTCAGCGTCAGCGGCGGCACCTTTACCGGTTCTACTGCGAATTATCAAGTGCAGGTGACCAGCGTCAATGCGAACGGCGTCATCACCGGCGTGCAATATTCTACGTCAAGCAGCGGCACGCCCGTATGGACGCAAGCCACCGTCACCATAGGTCCAGGTGGCGCGCTCAGCTTTGGGCTGGGATCCGGTCTCAGCCTCAGCTTCACCAACAATGCCGCCACGCCGCAGGTGGGCGATCAATTCACCTTCACCGCCACCAATGGCGCGACGACTGCCGCCATCGCCTCCACCCAGCGCGCCGGACCTAACATCGGCAACGAGACCACCAGCGTCTCAAACACCTACACTGGCACGGCGAATCTGCAATATGCCGTCAAGGCGACGCAACTTGATGCGAATAATAACGTGGTGGGCGTGCAGGTCTCCACCGATGGCGGCCATACGTTCGGCAGCACCATCACGGCCAACGGCTATAGCGGCTCGCCTTTTGCCGCTGGCACGGCCACCACCTTCAGCATCGGCAACGGCCTCACCTTCACCTGGAACCAGAGCACCTTCAATGCGAATCAGGTGGCCAACAGTGGCGACACTTTCACTTTCAACGCGGTGGCGACCGGCCAGACGGCGGAAGCCCTACAACTCAGCGACACCACCCAGGTTGGCGGCGCGCCCAAATATGCCGGCGCGGCGGCGAATATCGGTCCCAGCGTCATGGCCGGTGCCGGCCAAACCTCGGCCATCGTCGGCATCGGCAACCAGACAGTCACCGCGAATTTCCTCGCGCCCGGCACTTCCGGCGGGCTGACGGCGGGAACCACCGCCTTCACCATCACCACGCCCCAGGCGGCCACCACCGCCAATGGTGCTGTGCTGACTCCGGCCACTGCGCCCGCCGGACTGAATATCTCCACCCCTGCCGCTGCCAGCGCCGCGCTCGCGCAGATCAACAACGCGCTCAATGCCGTCGCTACCCAGCAAGGCCAGCTTGGGGGATTGCAGAACCGGCTCACCGATGCCCTCAACGTTGATGCCACCACCGAGACGCATCTTGCCACCGCCAACAGTGACATTTTGGATGTCAATGTCGCTCAGGAGATGGTCAACGAAACCCGATTGAAGATCACGCAACAAGCCGGCCTGGCGATGCTGGCCCAAGCCAACCAGATCCCCTCGCTGATGCTGAAGCTGCTGGGAGATTAGCACCCCTCTATTCCCCCTCCCTATCTCTATCTCCGCTGGGGATGGGGTTAGGGGGTGGGGCCGTTGTGATCTCCTACCAATTGACGGCAGGCGAAACCCTATGCCATACTGAACTGAAGATCAGACCAGCGTAGCGTTCGCCGCCGGCGATAACGGGAGATGCACGTATGTCCGTCCACAAAATTGTCGTGTTGGGGCCGTCAGGAAGCGGCAAAACCACCTATCTGGCCAGCATGTATGAGCGCCTGAAGATTCAGCGGCAAGAGACGAGCTTTTTCTTGCAGCCCGCGCTGACGCAGGGCAACGAGCTGGGCCGGCTTTATCAAGGATTGATGCGCGGCCAACTGCCCGACAAAACCTTGCTGGGCAATGTGACCACGTGGTCCTTCAACTGCAATGTCACCACCGCCAAAGGCACCTTCACCGCCTTTCAGCTTGACTATCTGGACTATGCCGGCGAGCGCCTGACCGATCATCCCGGCCAGTACGATCCGCACCCGGAATTTACCCAGGCAATGGAAGAGGCGGACTCGGTGGTGGGCCTGCTGGACGGGCTGAAGATCTATCAATATATGCGCGATCCCACCAAGATGACGGCGCTGTATGAAAACATCAGCGCGGTGATGAAGCATATCCAGGCGAACCGCAACCACATGCGCAGCCCCGTCCATTTCATCCTCACCAAGTGGGATATCTTCGGTGACAGCGAGCAGATGGCTGGCAACGACATGTTGAAACAGGTGCGCGACGTGCTGATGAAATTCGACGATTTCCGCGATTTCATCAACAACCGCCCCAACAAAAACGCGCCCATCCGTCTGATTCCAGTGAGCGCGCTGGGCAAAGGCTACATGGCGCTGCAAGCGGATGGCAGCCTGCGCCCTATCCCCGGCGCGATCCCCAAGCCCTTCCAGGTGGAAATCCCCCTGGCCTGCGCGCTGACGGATAAGATGCGCGAAGAGATCACGACCGTTGCCGAGCGCGCGAACTTGCACGACACCGCCAACAAGGCCGGCGGCATCCTGCATAAGATCTTGCAGAGCGTGCTGGCTGGCCTCACCTCGGCGCAGATCCGCCGCGCTCTGCCTGAACGTTTCCGCGAGATCGATGAAGAGTTGCTGACCTTTTTCCGCGATCTGGTGGTGAATGAAGCCATGAAGCGGGCAGAGCAGTTGCGCGAGTGGCAGGCGGCCTCGTTGCAAACCGTGAACGATCAGAAAACGGCTTTCAATCACGTGCTGGAAAACTTCGCTTACCTGGAAGGTATACTGGAAGAGAGATACCCGGCGTCGAGCCTGGCCATCACGCCGTAAGCGAGGAAGAAGCGCATGCCCCGTTCCACGACAATCCGCGCCTGGCCGTTTCTGGTCAGCACCGACGCGACGCACGGTTTCACCACCGTCGTCGCGCCGCAATTCATGGTCGAAGCCGGCGTGGCCGATGTGCTGCGCAACGTGACCGATGGCGAGGTGACGCCGCCCGGCATGGCCTATCTGTTGCCCGTCACCGGCCTGCCCACTGGCGCGCTGCTGATTGCCTATCGCATCAGCGTTGCGCCTGGCGCGCTCGTCGATAGCCAAGACGAGATCCTCTATGACTATCAGGGGCGGCGCATTTTGCTGGTGGAAGGTATGGTAGTTGAAGCGCTGGATGGTGCCGACCTCGCGCTCACCGAGGAAGATTTTCGCCAGGCGCGCGAGGCATGCCGCGCGGCATTTCGCCGGCTGTGGGCGGCGAACGATGAATTGCCGGTGCAGCCTTCCACGGCATTCGGCGTGAGCAAAGGCGGCGAGACACGCTTGCAACTGGTGCGCCGCGCCGCCCTGCATTTCACCGGCACCCCCGCGTGCCGCCCGCCGCAGGCTCCCTCGCCCGCGCCACCGGCAAAGAACGAGGCGTCGCCGCCCTCACTCACTGATCCGCACAATTTGCTGATGCTGCTGTTCGTGCTGGGGGGCATCGCCAGCTTCTTGCTGCTGGCGATGCGCCTGCTCAGCCGCCGGATCATCTAGCGAGCGAGCCGGCAGCCGTCGTTAGGAAACGATGCTGAGGAAGACGCGCTGCAAGGCATCCACGCGCGGCTTGGTGGCGCGGCGATCAGCATAGCGCAGGTAGCGGCGAATGAGCTTCGCGCGCTTGGCGCGATTCCCCAGCCAGCTTTCGACGACCACGCCCTGCACCAGCCGCACCTGGAAGCGCGGAATGGCGTCGATGGCCTGGCCGAGCCAGCGCATCAGCAGGAACAGGAAGCCAAAGATGGGGATCTTGCCCAGCGCTTCATGCGCGCCTTTGGTGACGTAATAGAGCGGTTTGGTGATCGCCAGGCGCAGTTCCAGCGTCGGGATCAAGAAGGGGATATTCGGGCAGATCGCCAGGAAGAGGATCGTGCCGAACGAACGTTCCACGCCATGCTGGGCGGCCTCAGCGGCAAGCTCTTGCTCGCTGCCATACAGGCAGACGCGCAGCAGATCGCGCGACTGGCGCAGCACTTTTTCGGTGTCGCTCAGTTGCCGGCTGAGGCTCGCCAGACCGGACGGCACCACCAGGCCCGTCACCGTGTCGATGGCGGTTTCCGCGCGCTCTTTCAGCCAGCCAACCACCTGGTTGGCATGCGTCTCATTCGGCTCATCCGGCGTGATCGCTTGCAACAAGCCTTCGGTGACGCTCAGCTCAAGCTGAAGCTTCGCCATCAACTGTGGGTCTTCAGAGCGCGGGTCGTCGGGGGGATAGTGTGGCAGCGCGGGCACGCTGACTTCGGGAACATGGCCGCTGTTGAAGGCATTATTAAAGATGCCGTCGATGCCCATCGACTTTGCCACCGCCATGCCAAACGCTCTGGCGGCCTGGCCGGCCTGCCCGCGCCGGCTCAAGGTGGCACCGCCGACTTCCGGCGCTGCCTCCATGCCGAATAGCGCCCAGATGCGCTTTTCCCATTCCTCATGGCTGGTGCTATAGTTCATCATGTCGCCGCTGAGGTCGTTCCACACGGCCACAATGTCGCTCACCGGCAAGGTGATTTCTCCACGCCCGTCGCGCTTGATCTGCTCAGGATAGCGCTGGTTGAGGATGACGGAGGCGATGGCGATGCGGTTGGCATCCACCGCAGAGGGCGGGCGATGAAAGCGCACCTCGCGGTCCCAGCGGTCCAGCCCGTCGCTGAAACGATGCGCCAGGGCGTTGATTTGCTCTTGGCTGAGCGGGGTGGTCTGGCGCAAGCTGGGATGTAGCGAGGGATCATCAATGACGTAAATGACCGCAGCCGCTGTCTTGATGATGTCGGACTGATGTTGGGTCAATGTTGGGGGTGCAGCCATAGCGGGGGATCCTTTCTCGGCAAAGCGCATAATGAGATACGAGAAGTTCATAGACCATAGTAGCCCACCAGCCGCGCCGCGTCAACCAGCAAAAGGGTGATCTAGGTCACATGCCATCTGGCCCCCTCATTTGCAACATTGCCGCTGAGGACATATGCTCACAGAAGAGCAGATCAATACAAGGCGAGGGGACGGCAGATGAACAGTGCGCAGGAACCACATGACACATCAGCGATGGATCTGATGCAACAAATCGCGGGATTGAACGCCCAGCAACGCCAGGCTGTCACCACCACCAACGGCCCGGTGCTGATTCTCGCCGGGCCGGGCAGCGGCAAAACGCGCGTCATCACCTTCCGCATTGCGTATCTGATTGAGCATGAGCGCGTGCGCCCCTGGAACATCCTGGCTGTGACCTTCACCAATAAGGCGGCGCGCGAAATGCGCGACCGGCTGGAACCGCTGGTTGGCCCACCGGCGAAAGAGATTCACGTCGGCACGTTTCACAGCATCTGCGCTCGCGTGCTGCGCAGCGAGATGGAGACGATGGATTTCGGGCGCACGCGCAACTTCACCATTCTGGATGATGACGAGCAGCAAACGCTGATCAAAGCGTGCATCAAGGATATGAACCTCAACGAGCGGCAGTTTCAGCCGCGCGTCATCCAAAACCACATCTCGCGCGCCAAGAATGATTTGCTCACTCCCCGCCAGTTTGCCGAGAGTGCCAACAAATACATCGACGAGATCGCCGCCCGCGTCTATCAGCGTTATGAAGACCAATTGCGCAGCCAAAACGCCGTCGATTTCGATGATCTGATCCTGCTCACCCATCAGCTCTGGCGGCGCAACCCCGAAGCGCTCGTGCGCGCCCAGAACCGCTATCATTACATTCATGTGGATGAATTTCAGGACTGCAACCGCGCGCAATATGAACTGGTGCGCCTGTTGGCCCTGGGCCTGCCCCCGCTGGATGGCAACACCGAGGCCGCTTTCACCGGGCGGCGCAATCTGTGTGTGGTGGGGGACGAAGATCAGTGTCTTGTTGCCGGCACACTCATCACAATGGCTGATGGAACACGCCGCCCGATTGAAACGATTTCAGCAGGCGATGAAGTATGGTCAGGATATGGCAGTGGCGATTTCCGCCCCGCTCGTGTTCAATCCGTCTCACGCCGGGAACGCGCTGGCGAGGGAATCCGCATCACAACACAAGCTGGGAGAGTTCTCATCAGCACGCCAGAGCACATGCATTTCGCTGGCTACAAACTATCAATCGCCAATCCCGTAGGGGCGCGATTGAGCGCGCCCAACGCTCGCCGGGAGCAGGAGATTCCAGATCGCGCGATGATTATGCAGCGCGCCTGCCGTGAGCTAAACCTCTCGGCTTGGAACAGAACCCCCTACCAGGCTATGGATGGCAAGAATGAAAATGAAGTAACTCTCAGTGTTACTCTCTGTGATGAGCAACAACATCACGATGTTGTGCATACTCTTGCTGTAGAGGGCGATGATCCTGTTGCTTGCAAGAAACTAGAGTTGCTTGGTTTTAACGTTCGTGCGGCGAAACATGGTTCCGATACCTGGCGCTATGAAACTTCAAATACCAACATGGCTGCGCTTCTCGAACAAGCCGAGCACATTCAAAGGATGCTGGGTGTTAACATCATATTCTACGCTCGCTTCGGGAAAAATGACGGCGATATCATCGAAGGCAACTCACTTCCGTTCACACCGGCAGGCGCGGTGCATCCTGGCATGGTTATGTTTGATGAGACAGGGAATTATGACCTTGTTGAGCGCGTAGAGCGGGTTCACCTGACAGAGATGGTCTATGACCTCAATATCGAAAAAACGCATAATTACATCGCCAACGGCATTGTGACGCATAATTCCATCTATGCCTGGCGTGGAGCAAGCAGCAAGAATATCTTGCAATTCGAGCATGATTTTCCTGATCGCCAGATGATTATTCTGGCGCGGAACTATCGCTCAACCCAAACGATTTTAGATGCGGCAATGAGCGTGGTGCAACGTAATCCCAATCGCAACCATAAAGAACTGTGGACGGATAAAGGCAGCGGCGAGCAGATTGAGGTGCGCGAGGTCTATAACGAAGAGGAAGAGGGCCGTTTTGTTGCGGATATGGTGCGCCTGTTGCAGGCACGCGGCGAGGCGAAGCTGTCGGAGTGCGCCGTGCTCTATCGCACCAATGCCCAGTCACGTGCCATCGAAGAACAATTCCTGCGGGCGGGGGTGCCCTATATCGTCATCGGCTCGCGCAAATTCTACGAGCGCAAAGAGATCCGCGATGTCATCGCGTATCTGCGATTGCTGGCGAATCCGCGTGACATCACGGCGTTGCAGCGCATCATCAACGTGCCCGCGCGCAAGATCGGCGAAGTGACCGTGCGGCAATTGCTGGCGTGGGCCGAGCAACGTCGCCAGACGCCGGAAGATGCCATTGCCAGCATCGACGAGCATCCCACGCTGGGCGCGGCGGCGAAAGAGGCGCTGAAACGCTTCGGCGCGCTGATCGCTGATCTGCGCGCGACCATCCAGACCGTGCCGCTGGATCAAGGGGTGGATCGCGTGCTGGAACGCACCGGCTATGCCAGCGAGATCCGCGACGGCAGCGAGGAAGGCGAGGAGCGGTGGCGCAACGTGCTGGAACTGCGCCGCGTGGCCAGCGACTATGCCGAGATCAACCCCGATGCCGCGCTGGCGCTGTTTCTGGAAAACGTCGCGCTCATCGGCGGTGCCGACACCGCCAGCACCAGCAGCGAAGACGGCAGCCTGGTCAACGAACCACGCGACGCCGTGACGCTCATCACCCTGCACGCGGCGAAAGGTCTGGAGTTCCCAGTGGTCTTCATGGTGGGGATGGAAGAAGGCGTGCTGCCCCATTCGCGCTCGATGGAGAACCAGGAGCAACTGGAAGAAGAGCGCCGCCTGGCGTATGTGGGCATCACCCGCGCCATGCGCAAGCTCTATCTGGTACGCGCCTTCCGCCGCTCGTTCTATGGTGGCGTGTCTAACTTGCAAGAGCCGTCGCGCTTTCTGCTGGACATCCCCACGAAGCTGCTCAACGGCGATGCGCCCAGCAGCGGCAAGGGCAGCGGCGCGCCCTCGCGCCCCATTGCCGGCACCCATCATCCCGCGTCGCGCCCCACGCTCGGTGGCAGCCGCTCGTCTGATCCCGTGCCCTATGTGCCGCGCAACCAGCGAGCTGGCGGCGCGCCTGCGCTGCCACCTTCCACTCCCGCGAGGGATTTCCCCCCTGACGAGACTGCGCCGGAGCCGGCAGCGCCCGCGTCGCGCACCCCCAAGCCCGGCGACACCGTGCGCCATCGCATCTATGGCAAGGGCACGGTGCTCAAGGTCATCGCCGAGCGCGACACCACCACCGTTGAGGTGCTCTTCGAGCGCGTCACCATCGGCAAAAAGACGCTGGACCTAGCCTTCGCCAAGCTGGAGATTTTGGGGTGAATGAGAGCACCTGCAAATTTCGTGAGGGGCTTTGGGAAGATGCGAGCAATCTCAACGCCTGTGGAAGTTATTTGGGTTGGTTGTGCGACCATTGAGTGCCCTGCCTTTCCCATATGTTTTATTGGTCTCACCTCAGTTCAGGATATTCGCCGCGCTCAGCCCGCGCAACGAGGCATCCAGCAGATCGATGATGTGGATGACGCCGGTTGTGCTCCCTGTTTGCCTGAGGCCGGCGTGCACTTGCAGCCAGCAGCCGGGGTTCGCCGTCACAACGAGATCGGCGTTCGTGGCTTGGATGTTGGCGATCTTGCGGGATTGCAGGCGCGCGGCCATCTGCGGCTGGGTGAGGTTATACGTCCCCGCGCTGCCGCAGCACAGGGCGGCTTCGGGCATTTCCACCAATTCCAGGGCGGGGATGGCACGCAGCAGATCGCGCGGCTGCTGGCTGATGCGCTGCGCATGCGCCAGGTGGCACGGCTCCTGATAGGTCACGCGCAAGGCGATGGGACGCAGCAAATGCCGCCAGCTTGCGAGATCTGTCGCCAGCAGTTCGGTGATGTCACGCACCCGCGCACTGAACCGCGCCGCCCGCTCCGCCCAGGCAGGATCGCCCGCCAGCAGGTGGCTGTAGTCTTTCAGCGCCGCGCCACAGCCGGCAGCGTTGGTGACGACGAGATCAGCACCGCACTCCTCGAAAGCGCGGATGTTGCGCCGGGCGAGGTCGCGGGCGCGTTCCGGCTCGCCGGCATGGGTGGCGATGGCCCCGCAGCACTGCTGCCCTTCCGGCACGACTACCGGCCAGCCCAGCGCGGTCAGCACGCGCACGGTGGCCCGATCCGTCCCGGCGCAGAGGGTGCCCATGACGCAGCCCGCCAGCAAAGCGACGGTGGGTTTGGCGGGCGTCGCCGGCACATAGCGTTGGCCGGTTGGCATGAAGAAGCGTTTGGGGATGGACGGCAGCAATGCCTCGGCGGAATCCAATCCCAGCAGGCGCAACAAGCCAGAGGCGCGGGCCAATTGCGCGCCGCCCAGCGTTTGATAGCGTCGCAGCAATCCGGCGGCAGCGTGGAAGCGTCGCAGATCGCCGAACAGCAGATCCAGCATGGCGGCGGAGATAGCGCGCTCGTGGGCG
>JAJPKG010000288.1 GCA_021323815.1 Pseudomonadota bacterium | reverse complement strand
TCCGCCACTGCTGCCGCGCCTGCCGTTGGCTGCACCACCGCAAAGCCGGTGAGTTGGTGGGGATAGCGCCGCGCCGCATCTATAACATAATCGTTCGCCAGGCGGATGATGCCGGGATCGCGCCAGCCGAAGCCGAACGTCACCGCGCGGTCGATGCCATGCCGCGCCATCGACGCCACCAGATCTTCCGCGGTCGCCATGCGCGCCTTTGGGTCGCCATAGAGTTCCGCGAACCAGGGATCGCGGGCGGCGAATCCCGCGCGGTCGGCGATGACTTGCGGGGGGAAGATGTGGGTGTGCGTGTCGATGATCACAGCAGCCTCAATGTCCCCACCCCCGCAGAACCGGAGAGGGGGAGATCGTTCGGAAAGATGCCGGCGTAGAGCCACGCGAGCACGTGGCCAAACGATCCCTCCTCTCTAGCCGCAGGATGGTGAGGGGGTGGGGTCAAGCGTTATTTCTTCTGGGAGAAGTGGCGCGCGGCCAGCACGGCCAGACCACCGACGGCAGCCGCGCCCGCGCCCGCGATGACCACCTTTTCCACCGTGTTGGGATGGAACTCATGGGCATGAGCATGCAGTTCAGCGGCTTGCTGCGGCGTCACATTATCAGGATTCACCGACGCGGCGACGGCCTGCGACTGCGGGTTGCCGGACTGGGCAAGCTGCTGTTGCAGTTGGGCCACAATCGCTTTCATCTGCTCAGGGTCCATCTGCGAATAGTGCTGTTCCAGCACGGGCTTGAGATCTTGCGGAGAAACCTGGTCGTGCAGATCTTTCACCGCCTGCGCCGCTTGATCAGGCGGCACCTGGTCGGGTGAGGCGTTCGCCATCTGCTGCACGGCGGGATGGTTTGGGTCATTCCAATCAGTCGCCATTGTGAATGAAGCTCCTCTCAATGCGGGGGAGACGCCCCCGTTACAAAGCAAAACACAAGTACCGAGCGCGCCGGAAAGCGCCTCTGTGGTACGGGGTGTAGTGTATCACACACGCATCGCCTGTGGCGAACCAAAACAATGTGATCTTGCTCACAGGGTGCTCGCCACTGCATAGCGATCCCATCCGGCGTAATCTTTGCCGATGGTGATGTGCGCGCCGGGGAATGCGGCTGCCAGCAGTTCGCGCACCGCCGCGCCCTGGTCGTAGCCAAATTCCAGCACCAAGACGCCCTGCGGCTTCAGCTTCGTCGGTGCCTGGGCAATGAGCCGGCGAATATGCCCCAGTCCCCCGTCTGCGCCGAAGAGCGCGCCATGCGGTTCGTATTTCACCACGTTGGGCATGGCGGCATCCGGCGCGTCGCTGACATAGGGCAGGTTGGCCACGATGAGATCCACCGGCGCGGGAACAGGATCGAGCAGATCGCCTTGCAGCCACGAGATGCGGTCGCTCACCGAGAGGCGGTCGCCGTTGTGCCGCGCCACCGCCAGGGCATCCGGTGAGATATCGACAGCATAGATGCGCCCGATGCGCGGTTCCGTCGCGGCCAGGGCGATGGCGATGGCTCCGCTGCCGGTGCCGATGTCGGCGGCCAGGAAATCTTTCACCGGCGCGGCGTCTGAGATTTCGCGATCGGCATCATCATCTTCGTCTGTTTCAGCAACGTCGCCCAGGCGTTCGGCGATGGCAGCCAGGGCGGCTTCCACCACCAGTTCCGTTTCGGGGCGCGGCACCAACACGCGCTGGTCCACCAGCAGATCCAGCCCCATGAACTCTTTATGGCCGGTGAGATAGGCGACCGGCATGCCTTCTGCACGCTGAGCAATCAGGCCGGCATAGCGCTCGATCTGCTCCGGCGCGGCGGCGCGCTCAGGATAGCCAATCAGCACGGTGCGGGGGATCTCCAGCACGTGAGCCAGCAGCACCGAGGCATCCAGCTTGGGGGTAGGCGAGCCGGCTTCTTGCAAGCGCGCTATGCCCCACCCCAGTTGCGCGCCCCAGGTAGCGTCCTTTGATGGATCGTGCTGCATATATCTGTGCTCCGTGCATGTTGCTTGTTTTTGTATCATGACACATTGCGCCCCTACGGAATGGGGGCGCAGTTGACATGAGAGGATAGATTTCAATTCCCCTCGACTGTGCTCGTTTCCGCTCCTGCCCCAGCCATGTACCCCGCCTTCAATTCCGCCAGCAGACGCTCGCGCTGATCGAAAAGGCGGCGCAACGGGCGGGGCTGAGCACGGCTGAGGGCATAAGCCGTCAGCAGGGGGAAGCTGATGGTGGTGTCACCATAGATCACGATGCTGTCAGGCAGTTGATCAGGCTTGATCTTGCCCCACGAGACGGCTTCGGAGGGCGTCGCGCCGGAAAGGCCGCCCCAATGCGGCGCGTCGGCGGTGATCTGGATGAAATAATCGTGGCCACCCTTGTTGATGCCCAGCACCTCCCATAACTGGGGCTGGGTTTGCAGATAGAAATTCTTGGGCGAGCCGCCGCCGAGGATGATGACGCCGTTCTGATTCGCCGCCTGCACGATGGCGGTCGTCTCATGCACATCGAACAAGGGATCGATGGTGAGGGCATTGCCGTCAAGCTGGTGGCGTGCCAGGTTCATGCCGATGCTGGAATCCCCCGGCGAGGAGGTATAGATGGGCACGCCGAATTTCGCTGCCTGCGCCACGACGGAATATTCCGGTTGCACGCCGATCTCCAACAAACGCTGGCCAATGAGATGGTGCAGTTCAGAAGTGGACATGGGGCGCTGAGGAAACGTCTTGAAGGCCGCTCGCAGCCAGGCATCTGTATCCAGCAAGACCTGGTCGGGAAAGAGCACGTCATAAATGCGGATGACGCCGGCTTCCTGCAAAGCCACATCGGAAAGATCGAAACGGCCCCGGTGCAGGGTATATGCCAGGGCATGATGGATGTCGTGATAGAGATTCGCGCCGGTGCTGACGATGAGATCGATCATGCCGCGTTCCATCAGCGAGATGATGGCACCGCCCACGCCGGCGGGGGTCATGGCACCGGCAACGGTGAGGGCGATGGTCACGTCATTTTCCGGCTGCAACATCTTTTGTGCATAGAGGCGGCATGCTTCATTCAGCCGCCCGGCATTGTAGGCCTGAAACACGGTGTCGATGAGTTCCGCCGCCGAGATGTCAGGGGTGATGCGGCGCGGCACGATGGGAGCACCTTGCAGATAATCGTCCATCGAGGGCGCGACGCCGCCATGGTCGCCCTCATCAGGTGCGGTGAAATCGGTATGGTGGTGGTCAGGGCGATGTGGCATGGCCAAAAAAGCTCCTCGCATAGGTTTGCGCTGATAGTATCGCACAAGCCCAGTGTTCCACGTATACTACCTGAAATAGCCGCAAACCAATCTACAGTACCGAACGAAAATCGGTCATCGGCAGTCTCGCCCAGCGATTCCCTGCCGCTGCTCACGACATGCCGTATGATATGATCAAGAGAGCGAGAGATGCAGAGAGGAGCAAACGTGATGGTCGCTCGCCAGCCAGCATGGGGCGCGCTCTATCAGATGCCCGCCACCATCACCGCCGCTGATTTGTTGCGGTTGCCCGACGATGGCGCAAAGAACGAACTGTTTGAAGGGACGTTGGTGCGCGAAGAGATGACCTCCGCTGGCCATGCTGATTTAGGTCAACGTTTGGGCGTGGCACTGGGGATCTATGCCCAACACACGGGCTTTCCCAATCGCATCCGCCAGAACGGCTTGATTGACCTGACGCCGCCCGGCGCGCAACGGCGGACCGTGTTGGCTCCCGACATCGCCATCATGCGTTCCACCACGCCACCGCCCTGGGATCAGATCCCCACTGACCCGCCGTTGCTGGCGGTGGAAGTGGTGTCGCCATCACAGACACTGGCGGAGTTGAGCATGAAAGCACAGTTCTATCGCAACGCGGGCGTGGATGAGGTATGGGTCATCGATCACGCCACGCGCGCTGTCGAGATCTGGACGGCATCCGGCACAACGACGCTGGGGGACGGCCAAACCCTCACCTCGCCGCTGTTGCCAGGCTTCAGCCTGGATATCACACGCCTGCTCGACGGCTAACATCCCTCGATCACGCACAGCGACATATCCCAAATACATCATCTGAAGGACATCATGGCACATGGCAGAGCAAGGGGCACGCGGCTGGGTGGAAGCGGTCATTGAAATCCCCAGCGGCAGCCGCAACAAATATGAATATGACCACCAGCGCGGCATCTTTCGGCTGGACCGCGTGCTGTATAGTTCTGTGCATTACCCGACAGACTACGGTTTCATCCCCGACACGCTGGCGGATGACGGCGACCCGCTGGATATTTTGGTGGTGGTGGAAGAGCCGACGTTTCCAGGCTGTTACGTGCGGGCGCGGCCCATTGGCACGCTGGTGATGAGCGACGAAAAGGGATTAGACGAAAAGATCCTCGCTGTGCCGGTGGACGATCCACGCTTCGACGGCATCACGCAGCTTGATCAACTGCATCCCCATTGGCTGCTGGAGATCGAGAATTTCTTCGCCACGTATAAGGCGCTGCAAAAGAAGGTCGTCACCATCCAGGGCTGGGAGTCGGTGGAAAGCGCGTGGAAGATCATCGAAAAGACGCGCCGGCAGTTTCAGCAGTTGCCCCGCCAGCCGCAGAATGAGAGCGAGTAGGACGGCTTCACGCGCAGGCGCTGCAATCATACCTTTTGCGCTTTGGCCTTTTGCTTCGCTTTCAGCGCCGCCAGATAGCGCTTGCGGCAAGGCGTCGAGGGCCTGGACGGTGGCGGAGAACAGCGCCGCGTTGCCCTTCCAGGCGGTCAATATCTGGGTGAGCGAGTCAATGCCTTGCCTGGTTTGGCTGGGCAAACCGGGAATGTTGCGCGCCTGTTGCAAGAGCGCGATACAAAAATGCATCCGCCGGCAAGCACGCCATTGTGCGCCAGCGGATGCGACGGAATTTTTGAGCGAATTGCCACCCCGTGAGAAACAGTGTACCTGAATGCTCGCGTGCTGTCAATTGTGACAGGCGCTAACACATTGCGTCATGTCAAGCATATGCGGTCGCCGGCTGGATGGCAGGCTGGCCGGACAGCGGCGACATGACGCCTCTGGAAACCCTCTTTGAGCGCTTTGAGATAGCTCAACGCAAAAGACGGGCCGGATGCAAAGCGTTCCCACACGCTATGAGGCGGGGTGGCGCACTTCCGCGATCAATCCCCAGGCGGTAAGGCCAAAGAAGGCGAGAATCAAGAGCCAGTCGAACGCCGCCAGGGAATTGGGTTCCCCCATCAGATGCTGCACGGCGAACAACACCAGCACCAGCATCCCCAGCGGGCAAAGGATGACCAGCCAGCGCGTTTTCGTGGACCATGCCTGTTGCCGTTGGGCTTCATGAAATGCCGTGAAGCCGAGCATGGCCAGGGCGGCAGCAAAGATCATATAGGCGATGGCATCAGGCATGGGATCGCTCCTGTTGGCGTTTATTCGGGTCCAGCGTCACCCCACCGCTATACCGCCCGTGCCGGCGCTGGTGGTGCGCCAGCGCCAGGTGCATGACACGACCGGCAAAAGGATCATTCCGGCTTGCTCGCCAGATGCCTCAGATGACGCTGTTGGGGCAAAACGGCTCATCCCACTACAAAATTGATCAGCTTGCCGGGGACATAGACCACCTTGCGGATGGTCTTGCCGGCGATGTGCGCCTGCACCTTCGGCTCGGCCTCGGCGGCAGCGCGAACAGCCGCTTCGTCGGCGTCGGCAGGCACCTGGATGGTGGCGCGCAGCTTGCCGTTGACCTGCACCGGCACGGTGATGACCTCGTCGATGGTCAGCGCCTCGTCATAGCGCGGCCAGCTCGACAGATGCACGCTGCCGGTGTGGCCGCGCTGGTGCCACAACTCCTCGGTGATGTAAGGTGCCAGCGGGGCCAACATCTGAATCAAGGCATCGATGGCGGCGGCATAGTCGGCGGGATATTTCGCCGCGTCGCCACTATCTTTGGCGTCATACAGCGTGTTGACCATCTCCATCATCGCGGCCAGTGCAGTGTTGAAGCGCCAGTGCGCGTAATGGTCGCCGACGCGCTTGACGGTCTTGTGGCGCAGCCGCACCAATGCCGACGCCGCATTCTCCGCTTCATGCTTGGCTGGGGCCGAGGGGTGGGGCATCGGCGCGGATGTCACCAACGTCCAGACACGCTGCATGAACCGCGACATACCCTCGATGCCCTGGTTGTTCCAGGGGCCACCCTGGTCGAAGGGTCCCATGAACATCAAGTAGCAGCGCACGGCATCCGCGCCATATTTGCCCACGACATCATCCGGCGCAATGACGTTGCCACGCGACTTCGACATCTTTTGGTTATCCGGCCCCAACACCATCCCCTGGTGGAACAGGCGGATGAACGGCTCATTGAAGTTCACCAAACCCATGTCGCGCAACGCTTTCACGAAGAAGCGCGCGTAGAGCAAGTGCATCACGGCATGTTCCACGCCGCCGTTATACATATCCACCGGCATCCAAGCCGCGATCTTTTCCGGCGACCATGCCGCCTGTTCATTATGCGGATCGCAATAGCGCAGGAAGTACCACGACGAACACAGGAACGTATCCAACGTGTCGGTCTCGCGCCTGGCGGGTTTGCCACAAACGGGGCAGGTGGTCTCGTAAAACTCCGGCACATAGTTCAACGGTGACTCGCCGGTGGGCTTGAAATCGACGTGGTCCGGCAGCAACACCGGCAATTGATCTTCGGGCACCGGCACCGTGCCATGCTCCGGGCAATAGATGATTGGGATGGGCGATCCCCAAAAGCGCTGGCGCGAGATCAACCAGTCGCGCAGGCGATAGGTGACGGCAGCGTTGCCCACACCGCGCTTTTCCAATTCAGCGATGACGGCGCGTTTCGCATCATCCGGCGGTGTGCCGTCGAAGGGGCCGGAATTGACCATGCGCCCGACGGCCTCACGGGCCTGGCTCCATGTTGCCGGGTCTGACGACTCTTCGCCTTCGGGGCAGATCACCTGCGTAATGGGCAGATTGAATTTGCGGGCGAACTCAAAGTCGCGCTGGTCGTGGGCGGGCACGCCCATCACCGCGCCATGCCCATAGCTCATCAGCACGTAGTCCGCCACCCAGACGGGAACCTGCGCGCCGCTGATGGGGTTGGTCACGTAGCCGCCGGTAAAAACGCCGGTCTTCTCGCGCTCGGTGTTTTGCCGCTCGATCTCGCTGGCACGGCGCGCGGCGTCCACATAAGCCCGCACCTGTTTCTTGCGCGCCGGCACGGTGATGCGCTCCACCAATGGATGTTCGGGGGCCAGCACGAAGAACGTCACGCCGTAAATGGTGTCGGGTC
>JAJPKG010000491.1 GCA_021323815.1 Pseudomonadota bacterium | reverse complement strand
CGGAACGTCGTAGTCCGCCTGGGCACGGGCCTGCGGGAGGCGCGAGCCGCTTGGACCGCAGTTGTCTGGGGCACCAACCATCTCAGCCACCAGCGTTGCTGGCCTCTGCGGAGGATGGTCACGGGTGGGCGGTTGGCCTCAGAAGCCCGCCCCCTTCTAGGGGGCCGGGAGTGTCACTCATTCATCCTCTGCGCCTGCCAAAATGCGCAGTTTATCCATACGCTCCTGGCGCTGACTGTGGAGCGCAGCGATAAACGAACCTACTGTTGTCGCAAGACCACCCACACTTCCTAAAGCAAGCAATGGATTTCGCAAAACTATGGCCAGAACACTGAACAAGACGATCACCGTGACCGATTGCGCAAAGTTTAGCCAAAGGCCCAGCCATGCGTGGCGTATATTTGCCTCAACAACCTGGCGCTCTAAATTGCGACGATGCTCGCTCTGTGCAAAAAGCATCAATGATCTTGGCCGCAGTCCCAGGAACAATCTCGTCATAATGGCGCAATTCTGTTGCGGGAGGAATAGGTCCCGAATATCCAATCTGGCGGCTAACCAATTCAGCAGATGAAGAGGGGCGTTGCAATGCCCGACGGGAGTCGCTGGTTCTTTCGGGATTGCGCTGCTTCCCGCTCATGGGCACCTCACTGAGCCTGGTGCTGCTTCACTTGATACATGGCTGTGCGCATGTCGTCCCCAACAGCGCGCCAATCAGAAGCGATGGCCAATTCATCTGTTTGCTCAGATGTCAGACCAAAATTATACTCGTTGAGGAGTTGACCTATATCAAGAAGGCGGGCGGCACCACTCAGCCATGAAGGCATGGCAAAGAGTAGGGTGCTTCTGGAAAAACGGGGAGCATGGCCGTTTTTGTGAAAGTGCTTTGCCATTGCCGATCTCCTTATTCGTGTCTGATATCGATCATATCACCAAATAGCCGACTTTGCACAACAACCCACCAGAAATGCGATTATTTCTGCAAGGAAAGGTAGGGGAACATTGAGCATCCCCTACCTTTCTCTTGTCCATTGCCAGATTATTTCGCCCCGTTCGCCTTCGCGCCTCGTGGCCGCGTGTTCGTGCGCTTGGGCGGACGCGCGATGGCCAGCGTCACCGCGTGGCCGCCCAGCTTTGCCGCCGGGATCTCTTCCACGAACGCGCCTTCCGGCAGGGCTGGCGACGTGCCGTTTGCCGCCAGCACCGTTAGCGCGTCGGAAAGCGTTTCCTCGCGCACATCATCGGCGAAGCGCCCGACGATCTCAGCCAGTGCAGCATCGGTGACGATCGTCGTCACGATGTGATCCTCGATGGCGAAATCGGCTTTCTTGCGCAGGGTGTTGACCATGTGCGTGAGGTCGCGCACCAGGCCCTCGGCTTCGAGATCCGGCGTCACGTGAGCGTCGAGCACGACCACCAGGCCGCGATCTTCCGCCGCCACGTAGCCTTCTTGCGCGCCCGCCTGCACGTCCACCTCAGCCGGCGTCAGCGTCACGGTTGCGCCGTCGCTGAGCTTCAGCGGCAGTTGGCCGGATGATGCGAAGGCCAGGGCGTCGTCGCTGGTGACAGACTTCAGCGCCGCCAGGATCAGCGGCATCTGCGCGCGATATTTCTGGCCCAGCGCGGCCATCTTGGGCTTGACGCTGGCGGTCAGCATCTCGCTGTGCTGGGGCAACAGCTTCAATTCCTTGATATTCAGCTCGTCCAGGGCTTGATCTGCCAGCCGCACCAGTCGCTCCTGGTCCGCTTCGTTGCCCACGCGCACGTGGATGGCCGCGAGCGGCTGGCGTACGCGCAACTGAGCTTTTTCGCGCGCCGAGCGGCCCAGGTTCACCACGCGCTGCACGATGCGCGTTTCGGCCCGCAACTCTGGATTCACGAGCGCCGCGTCCACCTTCGGCCACTCCGTCAGGTGCACCGACACCGGCGCGCTCCAGCCATCTCCATTTTTCGTGTCCTTCGGGGAATTTTCGTGGCCCTCGTGCTCCCGTCCTTTTTCCCCCGGTTGCGTCTTCACCAGATTGGTGTAGATCGCCTCGGCCAGGAAGGGCGTGAAGGGCGCGAGCAATTGGGCCAGCGTCACCAGCGCCTCATAGAGCGTCAGATAGGCGGCGGCCTTGTCGCTATCCATCTCGCTCTTCCAGAAGCGGCGGCGCACCCGGCGAACGTACCAGTTCGACATCTGGTCCACGAACTCGCTGATGGCGCTGGTCGCCTTCACGCTGTCAAAATCATCCAGCCCTTCGGTGACCAGGCGGATCGTCTCTTGCAATTCCGAGAGCAGCCAGCGGTCAGCGTCGGCACGTTCAGCGGGCGGCACGCTGTGCTGCGCCGGATCGAACCCGTCGATGTTGGCATAGGTCACGAAGAAATAATAGACGTTCCACAGCTTATCGAGCGTGCTGCGCACCAGCAGCCACTTGTCATCAAGCCGCACCGCCACGCCCTTCGCGCGCGCTTCCTGCATCTGCTCGTCGGTCGGCACTTTGGGGAACCACACGTCTTGTTCCGGCGGCTGGCAGGCGTAGAGCCAGCGCATGGTATCCGCGCCGAGCTTTTCCACCGCCTCAGAGAACCAGACGGCGGTGCCTTTGCTCTTGCTCATCGGCGAGCCGTCGTGAGAGAGCACTGTTGCGAAGCCCAGCACCGTCAGATAAGGCGGCGCGTTTTCCAGCACGGTGGACATCACCAGCATGGAATAGAACCAGTTGCGGAACTGGCCCGGAAAGCTTTCGGTGATGAACTGCGCGGGGAACCATTCGCGCCAATACTCGCGGTCGGTGAGATAATTCAGCGTGGAAAACGGCACGATGCCGGCATCCAGCCAGGGGTTGCCCACGTCGGGGATGCGCTGCACCAGCTCACCGCATTTGGCGCAGCGGATCTTCACTGCGTCCACATAGGGCCGGTGGGGTGTGTGACCGTCAAACACTTCCCAGCCTTCCACGGCGCGGTCGTGCAGTTCTTCTTTGCTGCCGATGACCTCGAAATGGCCGCAGTGCTCGCAATCATAGATCGGCAGCGCCAGGCCCCAGTAGCGCTTCTTGGAGATCATCCAGTCTTCCATGTTGCGCAGCCAGTCCATCTCGCGCTCAAAGCCAAACTCCGGCAGCCAGCGGATCTGCTCCACCACATTCATGATCTCATAGCGCAGCCCTCGGCGTTCGGGATCATCTTTCGGCCCCATGTCGATGAACCATTCTTCCACGTTGCGGAAGACCAGTTCCGTGCCACAGCGCCAGCAGTGTGGGTAGACGTGCTTATAGGACTCGGTCTGATAGAGCAGTCCCTTTGCTTTCAGGTCGTCCATGATCAGCCGGGCGACCTCGTTCACATAGCGATCGGTCAGCCAGCCATAGCCTTCCTGATAGTGGCCGTTCTCGTCGATGGGCGCGATGACGCGCAAGCCTTCGTTCTTGCCCAGGAAGAAGTCTTCGCGGCCACAGCCCGGCGCGATATGCACGATGCCGGTGCCTTCCGTGGCGGCAACATCCTTCCACGCCACCACGCGATGCACCAGCGGATCTTTGACCGGCACCGGGCGCGTATCCTTGAGATCCACGTCATAGCCGGGGTCTTGCCATGCCGGAAGCTCATCGAACGGCCCGCTATAGTGCCAGCCGACGAGATCTGAGCCGGGCAACTCGGCCACAATGGCGAAATCGCCGTGTTGCTTGCCGCGCAACTTCGCCAGCTTGGGCACCAGGTCCTTCGACAGATAGTACAACTCGCCGTCTTGTTCCACCTTCGCATAGGTCAGTTCAGGATTCACGGCGGCGGCGACGTTGGCGGGCAGCGTCCAGGGCGTGGTGGTCCACACCAGCAGATATTCGCCGGGGCGATCCTTCAGCGGGAAGCGCACATAGAGCGAAGTGTGCTGCACCTCTTTGCGCCCCTCGTTGATCTCCATGTCGCTGATGCCGGTGGCGCAGCGCGGACACCAGGGCATGGCGTCGCGGCCCTTATAGATCAGCCCGCGCTGATGACACGTCTTGAGGAAATGCCAGATGGTGTAGTTGTTTTCCTCAGACATCGTGTAGTAGGAATTATCCCAGTCCATCCAATAGCCGAGGCGCTTGGACTGCTCGGTGATGAGGTGGGCGAAGCGCAGCACGCGTTCTTTGCAGCGTTCCACGAACGGCGCGATGCCATATTCTTCGATGTCGCGCTTGCTCTTGAACTGGAACTCTTTCTCGACTTCGACCTCCACCCACAAGCCCTGGCAATCGAAACCGTTCTGGTAGCGCTGGCGATGGCCGAGCATGGTGTGGTAGCGCTGATAAAAGTCTTTCAGCGCGCGGTTCCAGGCATGGTGCACGCCCATCGGGTTATTGGCGGTGATCGGCCCGTCGATGAAGCGAAATTTTTCCTCTGCCTGGTCGTTGCGATGCAGATAGCGTTCCAGCGTGCCGTCTTGCTGCCAGCGTGCCAGCCACTCACGCTCCAGCGCGGGCAGGTCCAGCCGGGTCAGCGGCGGCACAGGGGTGAAAGACGTCTTGCGCTTGCCCTTCGCGGGCTTTTTCGCCCTGGTTGATGATGCCGTCACAAAGGGACTCCCTCTATCGAGAATGTGATGATCATGGATTTGCGTTGTATGGGCGATTGCAATCGCGCCTCGGTGTCTAGCAGCCACGAAGTTCGGCCAAGCTGGACTGGAGATCAGCCTACGCAGGCGGACTTTGTGGCGGAACGCCCTGAGGCGTGAATGTATTTGCCGGCTCCATAGCGGCCCTCATGGCCGCGCGCTAATGAGTGGGCCGTCGGTGTGGGATATGTGAAGATGCAGAAAACACAGAGATGTTAGCAACGATGTAGCCGGATATCGCACGTGATACATCGGGGACCGCCCTCTCTTATGGAATTGCATGACCGTGTTTGTTGCATGGAATACGCGTGATTGCGTGGCACGCTCGCCGGGAGCTACACCTCCCGGCTTGGAATTGCAACCCCCTCTGGGTTGTGGCCCAAAACTCTTTCGTGAGGTTTTCATGGCCTTCGCGTTCGATCAGCGCCCACTAATGCGTATAGATCAGGTGCTCAACCTCGCCTATCATGGGAATCGGCCAGGTGGGCTTGCTCGGCGCGCGTGAGAGCACCTTGAGATCGATCTCATGATAGTCGCCGTCATGGGTTTGCACGCTGGCGATCTGCAAGCCGCCGATCTCGCGCGTGGAGCGCACATGCGTGCCGGTGTCGATATCCAGCGTCACGCCCTCGATCTCCACGACGCGAATGGCGTTGATATGCTTGGGCAACAGGCTGATTTTCAGCGCGTTCAACAGAGGCGTGGTCTTGGCTTCTTCGCGGCTCAGCAGATAAGTATACACCGGCACGTCGGCAGCGATGATTTCATTGGCGCGCCGTTCGAGATCCGCACTGAGCGAGGGCGAAAAGCAATCGGATTTGATGGTGAAACGGAAGCCGTGGGCGAGGACGTGCGAGCGAAGGGTGTGCGCGCCGCAGAGGTAAAAGGCGAGGGCGCTGACAAGGTGATAGGCCGTGTGGGTGCGCATCATGCGATGCCGATAGGTCCAATCCAGTTCGCCGGTGATGGTGGTGCCGACCGGGGGCAGGTCGCCGTTGAGTTGGTGCCAGAAGACGCCGCCATCGGGCCGCACGCCGGCCACCTGGGCGCGGTCGCCCCCCCAACGCAGCCAGCCGCGATCCGGCATCTGCCCCAATTCACCGGGACAAAACACCGTGCGGTCCAGCGCCACGCGGTTGCCGTCAACCTCCATCACGCGCGCCTCAAACGAGCGCGCATAGGGATCGTCCAGATATAAACCTGCTAGATGAGACATCGTTTTCGCTCCTTGGAACAGCTATGCACCGCACTACACAGGGAAGCGGTTATAAAAAAAGGCCCCACATCCCCTTTCCAGGGGACGGGAGCTTCCCGCGTTACCACCCCGTTTAGCTCCGGCCCCATTGCCGGTGCTCACTCTGTGCGGCGCAGACCATTGCCTGTCGCCTTCCCGCGTGATAACGGACGGGTTGCCGGTCGCCCTGCGGCATGCAAGCCGGTGAGGCGACAGCCATAAACAGAAGTGATCTTCCACGCGCCCAACAACACCTGGTCGCACCAACCCCAGGTTCTCTGCGTTGTGTGGCGTCGTGTACTGGCTCCCGCTAAGCTACTCTTGACACCAACAGTATATGATCAATCGCCATAAATCGCAAGGAAGCAGGAAGAGAAGATGAGAAAAATAAGAACGTCTCAATCTTGCCCTTGCCGATGAAACCGTTGATCACCGTAGGTCGTTTTGATGAAAGATAATCATTCCCCTGCATGCAACACAAGAAAGGGCATACTCATGATGCGTTGGCCCTTGATGCTTCTCGGTCTCATCCTCGCCCTGAGCGCCTGCGCGCCGTCGTCAACCACCAGCACGCACCAGCCTGGCTCGCCGACAGGCTCAGGCGTGCCCACCTATGGGCCGGTAGCAAATGCCTGCACGCTGGCATCCGAAAGCGAGATCGGCGGCATTGTGAAGGTGACGGTGCAGGCGTCTGCCAGCAACGCGCAAGGGCTGGCAACGTGCACCTATAAAACAGCGACGCAGGATTTCGTGCAAACCAACATCAACATCGAACCCTCCGTTGATGCCGCTCAGGACGATTTCAACAATCAGCAAGAAGGTGTGACACTCCAAAATGTCATGGGCATCGGCGATGCGGCGTTCTTCGACGGCAACGAAACCTTGACCGTTTTGCAGCGCAATGCCATCACGACCGTCATTGTGCATGTCGCCAGCATCCAGAAAAAGCTCCCTGCTGATGAGCAGATCGCGCGTCTGATTGTGCAGCGGTTGTCTTAGCGCTTCAGGGGGTGTTTCACACTGAGCGTTCTTCTCCCAATCTCAGCAAGCTCAATGGAACAGCACGAAGCATTTCTGCTATACTGTGAAAAAACGGCGTCTGATCAGGAGAGATGAACTATGCATGCATCCGCCCAGGGTGATCTGCCGCACATCGGCGAACGCTATAGCTCAAACGATCTGTTCGCTCGCTATCCCGGTTACTGGGTGTTGCTCGCCTTCCCCGAAGGCCTGACCGCCGAGCAGGAATGGGACATCATGAATACACCGGGCGTGCTGGTGGCGATGGAAGCCAGACGCAACAGCTTGTGGCAGGCGCGTAAGCATTATCTTCATCTGCATCCGGGTACCATTGTGTACCAATTTGCAACAGATATGTGGGAAGATCTCGCCTTGATTGGTGGAATGTGAGGAGAATGGCATGCGTCGTCGAAAGCCAGCCGTCTGGACGAGTTCATCGTGGCATATCCAAGCGCGACGTTTCCGAACAGGACTCATATCCGTCCCTGTCACACTGTTTCAGATGCCGTACCATTTTCTGATCGATTCAGGCGCTTCTTATTCGATTATCGATCAGAGCATTGTAGATGAACAAGAATTACCATTGCTAGAGGCGGTACCCTGGTTTGCCCCATCGGGGGCACGCACGATTAGCCCGCGTGTTCGCGCGCCTCTCTATATTGGTGGCAGCGGTGGCATAGAGATTGTCACTGATGCCCTGGTTGTTTCGTTGCCCGATACCTTTGGAATAGATGGTTTTATTGGAGCGGACATCTTGCGCCAATTTGATGTTACCATCGAAGAAGCGATGGTGATTTTGCGGCAGCGCGTCAGCATGACATGATGGTGACATGCCCACCATCACTTCCCGCCGACGATCACCGGCTCATCCGGCAGGGCATTCGCCGCCAATGCGTGCGTCAGTTCTACCAGTTCGCTCGCATCTTGCACGAAGATGACGGGCAGCCCTGCACGTTGCTGAAATTCGTGGATCGTCACGTCATCCAGAAATTGCTGGCCGGGATTATCCAGCACAATGCGCGGCAGCACCACCAGCCGCTTGCCCTCAGGAGGATGCTCCGCGTGAAACGCCGCCAGCGCGTCCAATATATCGTGCCCGCACAGCAGACCGGCAACGGTGACGAGCGAGCCGAAGAATTGATTCGTCACGGGCAGCAAATCCACGCGCAGGTTCGCGATCTTGTTGAGATCCGCCACGATCTGCGCCAGGATGCCACGCGGCATGGTCGCCGTCACCAGGGTGATCTGTGCCGGCTCCGGCAGGGCGGCGGGCAGCTTGCGGCGCAGGCGGTTCCAGTCATCCAGCAGCTTGCGCGTCATGCCCACGCCGTTCTCGATCTGCGCGTAGCCGCGATAGTGCGCGGCGCGGGGAAACGGCTTTTCGGTCAGGTAATACCATTCGTCGGAAAGATAGACGAACGGCTCGCCGATCTCGCGTTCCAGGCGCTTTTGCCATGCCGTCACCTGCGCCACAATCGTTTCCGCTTCATCGCGGCGATAGGGCCGCAGTTGGGGCAGATCGCCGACCTTGAGCATGTTGTTGAATTTCGTTAGCCCCACCGGCACGGCTGAGATGGAGACCACCGTCGGGCGCAACGCCACCAGATCTGCAATGGAGCGTTCCAGATAGTCGCCGTCGTTGATGCCGGGGCACAGCACCAGCTGCGTGTGCGCGCGAATGTTCAGGCTGCCGAGCCGCTGCAAATGTCCGAGGATATCGCCGGCGCGAGGGCCGTCCACCATCTTGCGGCGCAGATCGGGATCAGTGACATGCACGGAGACGTAGAGCGGGCTGAGGCGCTGCTCTTCCAGCCGCTGCCAGTCCAGTTCCTTCATGTTGGTGAGCGTGATGAAATTGCCGAACATGAAGGAATAGCGATAATCGTCGTCTTTGATATAGAGCGAGCTGCGCATGCCCAGCGGCAAACCCCGCTGCGGCGTGTGACGTTCGGGCAAGCCCTGGATGAAGCAAAAGACGCACTTATTCGCGCATATTCTGATAAACGGTGCCGGCTCTTCGCCGAACAACAGCCCCAGATCTTCATCGGGATCTTTCACTAGGTCGATGTGCAGTTCTTGGTCCTGGCGCTTCAGGCTGATATGCAACGCATCATCGGCGCTGATGAAGCGATAATCGATCATATCGCGCACCGGATGATCGTTGATCGCCTGAATCAAGTCGCCCGTTTGAATGCCGGCGCGGTCGGCGGGGCTTTCGGGCACGACCTCGCGCACCCATCCATATAATTTCGGCATGCTCTCTCGCTTTGCTGCGACGGAAAAATGGCACTGTGAACCTGGATATTATAGCGCATCCGCGCTGGAACATGACAGCACAGGGGGATCGCCTGTGACGTGTTTCATGGGCATAGGGCGCTCACCGCTCTGACGGAAAGCCGATTCGTGTTTCGCGCAACGACAGAAACCGGCCTTGGCCGATGATGACGTGATCCAGCAGGGCGACATCCAGCAATTTCGCGGCGTGGTAAAGCTGCTCGGTCACGCGCGCGTCCTCAGCGGAGGGCGTGGGATCGCCGCTGGGGTGATTATGGGTGACAATGATGCTGGGGCAATTGCGCGCCAATGCCGGGCGAAGCACCTCAGCCATCCGCACCAGCGACGCGTTGACGGTGCCTTGATAGACAGTCTGGATGTGGACGACGCCGTTTTTTGTGTCGAGCAGCAGCACGCGCAGTTGTTCTTGTGCCAGCGCGGCCATCTCAACGCCCAGCAGCGTGAACACGTCACCGGGGCAGGTGATGCGCGGGCGCTCTTCGGGCGTGCTGACGGCCAGGCGACGGCCAAGTTCCAGCGCAGCCTTCACCTGCGCCACTTTGGCCGGTCCCAGGCCGTGTTCCTGGCACAGTTCCGCGAAGTCCGCGCGCCAGAGTCCCGCCAGCCCGCCATATTTCGCCAGCAGCTTCAGCGCCAGATCGATGACGTTGTCGTGTTCGGTGCCGGTACGCAAAATCAGCGCCAGCAACTCCGCCGTTTGCAGCGTCGCTGGGCCATATTGCGCCAGCCGCTCGCGTGGTCGCGCATCCTGCGGCAGCTCGCGGATGGTCAGGTGATAGCCGGGAGTGGGCTTCGTCACGACTCGACCGTTGGCAGCGTGATGTGATAGGTCCCCTCGTAGTTTTCCACTTCTTCTTCCAGGGCGCGCATCAGGCCGCGCACCAGCATGGGCGACACCAGCAGCCGGCGCACCGGCAGCACGTGCTCTTCCCCGCCGTCGGAAGAACCGGCAGGCACCACCTGGTAAAAATCGATGTAAAACTCCGTCTGCGTGCTGCCGACGGTGATATAGTTCGCGTACTCGCCCACCATTGTGTCGGCGGCGTCATCCACTGCGGAATCTTGCGGTTGCATGAGAGTACCTCCACCCGTATGAGCGCCGGTTATTTGTCCGGCGTATTCTCGCTCTTTGCCTCATATCATAGCATACAAGGCAAGATTGTTTGGATGAAGATAGGACCACCACTTAATCCTTCGCCTGGCACACATCCGTCACTTGCACGGCCAAGTTGCCGTTTGACAGGCCGGGGCGGATGACAAAGTGCGGGCGATCGCTGATATAGAGCAATCCCTGGCCATTGTCGGCGGGTACGTCCAAGCGGATGACATCGCCCACCGTCAGTTGGGCGAGATCCGCAATGGGGATGGGTGCAGAACCCAGGCGGGCGGAGACGCTGAGCGGCACGGAGCGCATGCGGCGCATCAGTCGCTCGCGGTCGATCTCGTCGTTGCCCACCGCGCCGGCAATATGCTCTGAGGCGACCACGCGCGAGAGAATCGGCGCGATCAAGGCGTAGGGGATGCACACCGTGACCTCGATGTCGGTGTTCAGGAAATGCGCCTGAAAGGTTGTCACCAGCACCGACTCATTGACCGCCGCCAGTTGCAAAAATTCGATGCTGGGCAGCACCCGCCCGATGGCGGGTTCCAGATGGATGATCGGTAGCCAGGCTTCACGCCACACCGGCAAGATGGAAGTGATGACGCGCTGCATGATATTCAGTTCCAGCGTGGTCAGGTCGCGCGATTGCTTCAATCCCGTTCCCGGCCCGCCGAGCAGGCGATCAATGAGGATAAACGAGGTGTCGAGATCGATGTGAAAGGCGATCTCGCCTTCCAGGGGAGTCATGGAAGCCGTGCAGACGAAACAACGCGGCGAAAGATGATTGCGGAATTCTTCATAGATCGTCTGTTCCATCGAGAGGATCTTCACCTGACCGCCAGCGCGCAACAGCGGTCCCCACACGCGCGGCGCTTCGCGGGCGAAGCTTTCATGAATCAGCCGCAAGCCGCGCATATATTCTTTCGAGATGCGGTTGGGACGACGGAAATCATAATCGCGAATTTTGCGTGGCGCGGTGGATTCGCGTGGTTTCAGGGCGGGGCCGCTGCCCGATTTTGCTGCGCGGGGCGCGATCACCGGCGGGGCGACTTCTGGTTCTGCCGCCTCGGCCAGCGCGCCGGCATTGCCCGCCGCCATCTCGCGCAGCAACAGATCAATCGCTTCCTGTGACAACGCATCCTGTGGCATGGGTCTGCTCCTGGTGACATCCTCATCACCAGCGTACCATGCGCGCTGAAATCTTCCACAGGGCCAAAAGTGGGGAAAATCGCCTGACCACCCGCCCAAGCAACATCGGCAAAAAGGTGTTATGATGCAAGAAACGCAGAATTGCACCCGCAATCGACCCTATTGCAGCGGAAAAAGGAGCACCGGCGGCGCATGGCAGCAACGCAGGAAGGTTTGGTGATTGCACGCGCGCATGGCTATTTCATCGTTCGCGCCGATGACGGCGTGACGCGCCTCTGCACCCTGCGCGGCAAGTTACGCCGCGCCCGCTCGCTGGCACAACGCCCTCGCCCCACCCCACGCCCACACCCCACCGCCCGCGCTCCCGTCCTGGCAGATCCCGTTGAAACAGATGCCGCTCCGGTGATGATCGCTGTCGGCGACCGCGTGCGCATCATGCCGGACGGCGCGAGCGGCGGAGTAGTGGAAGGCATCTTGCCGCGCCGCAACAAACTTTCGCGCGCTGCGGTGGAATCCGCTGAGGAGCAGATCTTGCTGGCGAACCTGGATCTCGCGATGCTCGTTTTCGCCGTGCGCGAGCCATCCCCTCATCTGGGCCTGCTGGATCGCTATCTGGTGCTGACCGAAGATGCCGGCATCGCCACCGCCATCTGCTTCAACAAGATCGATCTGGGCATTCCAGAAGATGTCGCGGAAGCGATTGATCGCTATGCGCGGTTGGGCTACCCGGTGCTGCTCACCAGCACGGTGATGAACATCGGCTTAGAGGATATGCGCCGCTACCTGGCTGGGCGCGTCACGCTGCTGACCGGACCTTCCGGGGTGGGTAAATCATCGTTGCTCAACGTGCTGGAACCCAGCGCGGGGCAGCGCATCGGCGAGATCAGCGAGGCGACGGGCAAGGGGCGGCACACCACCACCGGCGTGCAACTCTTTCCCCTCACGGAAGGCGGCTGGCTGGCCGATTCCGCCGGCATCCGCGAGCTGGCCCTCTGGAACGTCCCCGCCGACGACCTGCCGCGCGCCTTCGTCGAGCTGCGCCCCTACCTCGAACAGTGCGCCTACGACGACTGCG
>JAJPKG010000360.1 GCA_021323815.1 Pseudomonadota bacterium | reverse complement strand
TGCCGGTGGCAGAGGGCGCGGCGTGGCTGAGCCGCCTGGGGGGAGTGGGACCGAAGACGGTGGCGTGCGTGCTGCTCTTCAGTTGCCAAAAACCGATCTTGCCGGTGGATACGCACGTGCATCGCGTCAGCATCCGCCTCGGCTTGATCAGCCCCAACGTGACGGCGGAAGCGGCGCACGAACTTTTGCAAGCGTTGCTACCGCAAGACAGCCGGTCGATCTATGACTTCCATAAGGCGCTGCTGCGGCACGGCCAGCGCGTGTGCGTCTTTGCCCGCCCGCGCTGTAACCGCTGCCCGCTGACCGATCTCTGTGATTATTATCAGGCGCTCAAAACGGCAGATCCCACAGCGCGTACCAGCGTTCCAACTCCGGCTCCATCGGCAGATCCTGCTTCATGACCGTTGCCATGCGCAGTTCGTCGGGATTGTTGCGCTGGTGGCTGTGGCTGTCGGGGCGCGGCACGAAGGGATAAAACGTCCCGCGCTTATAGTTATAGATGAAATAGGTTGGCTTGCCATCCTCATCATTGAAGCGAAAGACGGCGGCCAGCAATTGCTCGCCATAGCCCTCATCGATCAACGTCTGGCTGACCATGTGAATCGTATTGACGATGGATTGGAAATCGGCGCTGTCGATCAAGATCCATTTATAGCCCAGGTCATCTTCATAAGGTCTGGCGGTGACGGGCGTGTCGGTTGATCCCGCCACCTTGAGCAAGTCTTGCAATTCCTGGTTGATCTGTTTGAAGGGGCCGGAAGCCACGCCCTTGAAGCAGATCCCAGCCGTTTGAGCGGGTTTCATGTCTTCCTGGGTTTGCAGGGTGATATCCGCCGTCGCGATGGCGAACAGACGCTCGTTTTTGGCGGGCGGCACCGGCTTTTGCCGCCCAAAGAGCGCGTCGAAAATACCCATGTCTGGCTCCTTTGGCCCTACCGAATCCTCGGCGCGTTCTCCATTTGCTCCTGGATGCGCTGCAATTGTTCCAGGCGATGTTGCAGCGAGGGGTGCGTCGAGAAGATCTCGGCCACATCTTCGCCTTTGATGGCCGGCACGATGGCCAGCGCGTTCACCGCCTGCGCCTGGCGCAGGTCGCGGTCGGGAATGCGCCCGCTCTGCATGGTGCCGCTGATCTTCATCAGCGCCGAGGCCAGGTTCTGGGGCGCGCCGGTCATCAGCGCCGAACCGCGATCCGCTGCCAGCTCGCGGTAGCGCGACAGCGTGCGCACCAACACGAAGCTGATGGCCGCGACGATGGCTGACACCAGGAAGGCGATGATGGCCGCGGAAGCGCCGCCGTTGTTGTCACGCCCGCGCCCGCCGTAGCCGCCGCCGTAGCCGCCCCACATCATGCCATACATCATCGAGCGGCTCATCAGGCCGGCGAGCATCGAGAAGAACGAGGCGATGGTCATCACCAGCACATCGCGGTTGACAATGTGCGTCAGTTCGTGCGCCAGCACCGCTTCCAACTCAGCGGAGTTGAGCTGGCGCATGATGCCGGTGGTGACGCAGACCACCGCATTGCGCTCGTTGCGCCCGGTGGCGAAGGCGTTGGGCACGGTGGTATCTACCAGGGCAACGCGCGGCTTGGGAATATTCGCCTGCTGCGCCAGTCGTTCGATCATCGCGTGCAGTTCGGGCGCTTCTTCCTCGCTGACCTCGCGCGCATTCATTGACCACAGCGCGATCTTGTCAGCGAAGTAATATTGCGCGCTGGCCATGATCAACGCGATGACGAAGAAGAAGCCGAACCCCAATCCTCGGAAAATGCTTCCCAGGATGAACACGAACGCTAGGTAGATCAGCACCAGCATGAACATGGTCAATGCCATGCGAAACGCCAGTTGCCGATCAGGGCGATACCATTGTGGACGGGTTGTCATGTCAAAACCCCCCCTTTCGGGGCAATGGCGCGGGAAGGCTTCCCGCGCCACTATGCGTATGCGATGGATAGCCCTGCCAAGTGGAAGGGCTTTTCAGGGCGAACCTGCGGCAGCTATTTTTGCCCTTTTTGTTCTTTTTGCTTCTGCTGCCGGTAGTAGGAATGCGGCTTGGGCCGGCGCTCTTCCTCCCAGGCATAGGGCGCAGCATCGGGATCGCGCGCCGGACGGCTGCTGCCTTCCATTAACTCTTGCAGGTCGTTATAGACAGCATCGTTATCCAGCGCCTCGCGCTGGCGCAACAGATGCTTCAACATCATGGTCATCGGCACATTCGTGTTGCTATCCCGTTCGGACTCGACGCGCGCCAGATATTTATCGATCATTTCGATGGAATCTTCGCTCGCGCCGTTCAGTTCCAGACGGTCACGAATCGCCAGGAGTTGTTCGTAGGCGTTCATGCCACGCTCCTCTTTCTGTGAACGGGTGGTGATCCTGCTGGCCCACGCTCGATGAGCGGATCGCACTCCACCCTCTTATAAGTATAACGCATGAACGGCACAGATGCAGAGAAGCGATAAGATATGTGGCCAGGATCACGCCGGAGATAGTACTAGCGCATAGTGATCAGGGGTGATCTGGCGCTTTTCCACCACCCGATAGCCCGCCGAGCGCGCGTCAGCCTCCACATCTTCGGGCGTCAGGCGGTCAGCAAGGGGTGGGCCGGAATCGGTGGGTTTTTTCTCCCATTCCAGCACCACCACACGCCCGTTGGGCAGCAGCGCGCGTCGCAGGCGATAGAGATACACCGAGCGTTGATCCATTTCATGTAAAACGAAGGCCAGCCAGATCAAGTGCACGCTGCGCTCAGGCAGCGGCACTTCCGTCTCGCTGGTCTTGAGGATCTCGACGTGGTGCAGGTCCAGGTCGGCCAGGCGCGTCATGATGGCCGCGATCATGTCGCTCTGCACGTCGGCGGCATACACGCGCCCTTTCGGCCCCACGATCTCAGCGGCGGGGATGGTGAAAAAGCCGGGGCCGCAGCCGATGTCGGCAATGGTGTCGCCGGGGCGCAGCCCAAACTGCCGCAATAACTCCTTGGGATGCAACTGTGCTTCGCGTTCCGGGGCGATCAACTGATCTTTTTTGCGCGTATCGAATTTCCTGGCCATCGCAATCTCGCACCCTTCCTGAATGGCGTGTAGCGCCTGCAATCGCGTCAACATCCTGCACACTGTAGCATAGCACACCGCGTCTCGCGGGGAAAATTCCTGCTCTCCCCAGGAAATGTCGCCATGTGCTATAACTGAAAGGAACCATATTCTGCGACATGCCAGCGCGCGTCGAGGAGCAAAAGGACATCATGGCAGAAGAAACCGTTCCCACCACCGTCAGCGAAGAAGCGGTCTATGAGGCGCTGCGAGATTGTTACGACCCAGAGATCCCCGTCAACATCGTGGATCTTGGTCTGGTCTATAACCTGGAGATCGACCAGGATCACGTCAACATCACCATGACGCTGACGGCCATCGGCTGCCCGGTGGCGGGCGAGGTGATGGCCGAAGTCGAAGAGCGCGTCTGCGCCGTTCCCGGCGTGAAGACGTGCCACGTTGAACTGACGTTTGATCCTCCCTGGACGCCCAACCGCATGAGTGAAGACGCTAAATGGGAGCTGGGGCTGGCATAAAAGACACGCATCGGCGCACGGCATCGCGCCCCTATGGTATCAGGATGCTGCTTGCGCTTTTTCGCCATCGGCGGTTTCGGCGCGGCTCATCTCCGGGTGCAGTTCCGGCGGATTATAGGCCGGCAGGCCGAGCGCCTGGCGCACCGCCGCGATGCCTTGATAGACAGTTGTGGCGGGCAGGCCCAACTCTTTGGCCAGAATGCGATGGACACCGACCGGGGGAACCGGCAGGTAGGCGCTATAGGCGGTCTTAATGCGTTCCAGGTCTTCGGGCGTCCCCTGATAGGTCTGGATCTCCCACCAGCTGGGCAGGTGCTCGCGCTTGCGCAACGCCGCCACCACCTCGCGCACCACCCGCTTGGGGATGCGCAATTCGTGCGCGATCTGCGTGCGGATGCCGTCAAATTCCGGCTGCGCCAGTTCCCGATAGCGCTGCTCGATGGCCGCGATCTCCGCTGCGGTGGGCTGATATGGCGGCGTGGGGGGTTTGGGGGATTTTGCCGGGCGCGACGGCGGAGCAGGTTCGGGAGCCTTTTCCGCCTGGGGCGTGCGCGCCCCTTTCACCACCAGTGCGGATTTAGCGCGTTCCTGGCGCTGTTGACCACGTCCCAGACGCGGCTGGCGTTCCTGCGCTGGTGTTTCAGTGGAGTAAGGATGTGCTTCATCGCGCACGGTCGCGTTGGCCAGCCATGCCGGCTTCTCACCAGCAGTGACGCCGACGCTTTGTTGCACCGGCTTCGCTGGCGGGGCGCTCGTGGCTTTTTCCTTGCGGCGCTTGCGCTCGCAGTCATCACAGAGCAGTTGCGTTGCCTTGCTGGATTTGAATGCTTTGTGGCACACAGCACACTTCATTTTCGCTTTGCTCATGGCGATTCTTTCCTTCTGTTGACTGCCATCGCGGCCTGCACGCCTCGCTCTCAGCGTCACGCCGCACGCGATGTAACCCACCACGATATTTAGAAAGCAGTATATGCGAGCCACAGGGTGGGCGTCAAATCTGAGCCGCCGCGATCTCTGCCCGTGCAGACTATCTTTCTTGCGCAGAATCTGCTAAGATGCAAGCACAGCCGAAAGCGCCCGGCGGCTCGCATCTGCGGCTTGCATCATGCGCTGATGGCAGGCGTTCCCAGGCAGGATGCGCCGGGAATGAGTGATGTTCTTCAGTTGAAAGAGGTTTGTTATGACCATGCCTGACCAGCCGCCTCAGGGCACCCCTGAGCAGCCGCAGCAAAATCCAGAAAACCCGCCGTCGCCGTCGCAACCGTACATTCCCCCTGCTTATCCGCAGCCGTCTTCGCCTTATCCACCGCCCGCGCAACCGGCGTATCCCGGCCAGATGGGGAATGAGATGCCGCCGTCCAGCCCCTATCCTCCTTCGCCTCAGCCGTCGTATCCTAATCAGCCGCCGTCCGGTTATCCCGGCCAACCAGGCTATCCCCCCCCGTCACAGCCGGCATATCCGGGCTATCCACCGCCCGCGTGGCCCAGCACCGGCGAGACCATCCCCGGCCAGCCGGGCTATCCGCCGAGCGGGCTATACCAGCCGGGTGCCATGCCGTCACTGGCCCCCGTGCCACCGGCAACCAAACAAAGCAACATGCTCGGTCTCATCATCGGCGGCGGCGCGCTGATCGTCATTCTGGCGTTGCTCGGCTCGCTCTTTTTCCTGGGCAAAGGCGGCGTCGGCCCGCTGGCCGCGCTGGGTGCGACACCCACGCCTGCCCCAACTGCAACGCCCGTTCCCACCGACACGCCCGTCCCCTCGCCCACGCCTTCCGTCCCCGCCGGTTTCTCCACCTTCACCGCCCCCGACGGCAGTTATACCATCGCGTATCCTTCCGACTGGTCTACTCAAACCGACAGCAGCCAGGACATTCAGGGCGAGGACTTCCTTTCTTCAGACGGCAACTCCATTCTTTCGGTGTTTTCCCTGCCGGGCATTGTCCCGACCAGCCGCTACAGCGCGCTGTTGCAGGGGATTTTGAGAAATGCGACCAATGTGAAAGTTGCCTCGAAGATCAGCAGCGTCAAGCTGGGGGCAAACATCTGGAATAAGCAGAGCGCTACCTTCACCCTGCAAGGGATCGACGGCACCGCTTCGGTGTATGGCACCATTCACAACGGGAAATCCGTCGTGATCATCGACATCACGCCAACCGCGCAGCTTGCCGCCACCGACAAAGCGGACTTCATTCCGATGATCAAGAGCTTGACCTTTATCAAATGAGGAAAAGCCGATCCGCGAGGAACCTCAGGAGGCAGCGTGACCAGTCGCCTTCTTTGCGGGAGCGGATCGGCTCTGTTTTCAGTATCTGCTGGCGATGAAGGAGCGAGCGGGCGAGCGCACTCAACTCGCTCCGTGCTGCGCCAGATATTTCGGCCACGCCAGCGGCTTGAAGCCGAAATTCTTTTCCACAGCATCCAGCGCCGTCGTGTTGGGAAAGTCAAACAGCCCCAGCGCGGCGCGGGTGATGGGCGGGTTGGGCAAAACGGCTTCCATCAGCGCGGCCCCCAGCATGACGAATGGCTTGGGGCCGGGAATCTTCACCTTTTTGACGCCCAGCGACTCCATCAGCATGTCGAGAATCTGGTTATAGGTGAAAATATCCGGCCCGCCGATGGCATAGGTGTTGCCGTCGCGCTCCGGCTGGCGAATGCACTGCATGACGCAGGTCACCACGTCTTCCACCCAGATCGGCTGGAAGGTCTCTTTGCCCGTGCCCGCCACCGGCACCACCAGCGGCACCTGCTTGATCAGATCCGCCAGCCCCTTGAAAAACGGGGCATGGGGACCAAAGAGCACCGACGGTTGGATGATGGTCCAGCCCAGCCCGCTCTCTTTGAACGCTTCTTCCGCAAGATAGCGCCCCTGCATGTACGTGCCGGGCTTGTCCGGCTTCGTTCCCAGACCGCTCATCACCACCGCGCGGCGCACGCCGGCGCGTCTGGCGGCATCGATCTGGTTGTGCGTGCCGTCCCCGTTGACGTTATAATAGGTCTGCTCGCCGTGCTGCTTCAGGTTTGCCGTCATGAAGGCGCAATCGACGAAAAGCTCAACCCCGGTGAAGGCGGGGTCCAGCGTCTCAGGATGCAGCACGTCGCCCGCCACGAGATCCACCGCCTCGGCAGGCAGCTGCGCTTTAGCGCGCTGCGCATCGCGCACCAGACAGCGCGGACGCTCGCCTTCTTTCACCAGCCGCGCCACCACCGCTCGCCCGATAAAGCCCGTTGCGCCGGTCACAAGAATGGTCATATATGCGATCCTTTCTGGACGGGTGTTGCTGTTTGTTCATGCTTTGTTCGCAGTAAGAGATCATGTGACACTCCCGGCCCCCTAGAAGGGGGCGGGCTTCTGAGGCCAACCGCCCACCCGTGACCATCCTCCGAAGAGGCCAGCAACGCTGGTGGCTGAGATGGTTGGTGCCCCAGACAACTGCGGTCCAAGCGGCTCGCGCCTCCCGCAGGCCCGTGCCCAGGCGGACTACGACGTTCCG
>JAJPKG010000047.1 GCA_021323815.1 Pseudomonadota bacterium | reverse complement strand
TGGGGCGGCTACAGCTTGTATATGCGCGGGCAAGACAATTCCTATGAATATCGTGCCGTCAAGGTCTCGTTTGACCGCCCCTATTCGCGCGGGGTGGGCGCTGCGGACTTCCTCAGTTGGGACATCCAGTCGGTGCGCTGGCTGGAAAGCACCGGCCTGGATATGAGCTATACCACCGACATTGACGAATCGGAAGATCCCGCCTCGCTGCTGCATCACCGCGTCTACATCGACCTGGGTCACGATGAATATTGGACGAAAGCCATGCGCTACGGCGCGGATGCCGCCCGTGACCGGGGCGTGAGCATGGCCTTCCTCGGCGCGAATGACTCGTTCTGGCAGGCACGCCTTGAACCGGATTCGCAGGGCGTGGCCGACCGCGTGCTGGTGTGCTACAAAGTGTACGCCCACCCCCATGTGCCATCCGAGGTTCCTACCCGCGATCCCGAATATGGGCATGACAACAGCATCGTGACCGCCGAGTGGAGCGATCCGCTCATCCATCATTCTGAAGAATTGTTGCTTGGCCTGCATTATGGCGGGGCTTTTTCCGCCGCCAAATTCCCCGATTGGGTGGTAGCGAAAGACGCGCCGACGGCGATCTTGGCGGGGACAGGTTTGCAAGGCGGGAGCGTGATTCACGGCGGGCTGCTTGGCTACGAATTTGACAGCTATGGCAATGATTCCGTCACCAGAGCCTATCACATCATACGCATCGGTGAATCGCCGGTGGTAACCCAGCAAGGCGTACACCGCAGCGCTGCCACCGCCTATTATCGCGCCAAATCGGGCGCATTCATCTTTGACGCAGGCACCATCCACTGGGGCTGGGGACTCGACAGCATTTCTCCGGTGGGCGCATATGGCGCGAATATGGTGCATGGCTCAGCAGCCATCCAACATCTGATGGCCAACATTCTGACGGAAATGTTGCGCGCTACCCCCAAAGCACCGGAATCTTATTGATTGCAGCGGCAGACCATGAGCGCGGACGGTTGATGCCGCCCGCTGCTCGCATGCCGCATGCGCCAATCGGCGCGGTCGCTTGACATCACCCCCCCCTGGCACTTATGATGAGATAACGTCCCGGCTCAGACGATGGGCTGGGGATGTTTCGCCATGCTGTACGCGCCCTTCATGGGCTTGATATCTTGCCTTTCAACGGGCTGTGCCTGAAACCAGGGCATTCTCCGCCGCAGCGTCCCAGACCCTGGCGGCGGCATGCGCATGCCCGTTGAGCCGAGGCATGTCTGGGAGCAAATGCATGCCTGAAATCCTGATCGTTCTTTTGCTTCTCATCGCTGCCGGTGCCGGCTATGGCGCGGGGGTCTATTTGACGCGCCAGCAAGATCGCCTGCAACTGGAAGAACAACTGCGGCGCGTCAAAGAAGACGGTGAGCGCCGCCTGATCGAACTGCAACAGCAACAAAGCGCCGTGTTGAAAGAGGCCAAAGAAGAAAACGCCAAAGTGCGCGCCGCCCTGGAAGCGGAACTGCGTGAGCGCCGCCGCGAGATGCGTGAGCTGGAACAACGCCAGCAGCAGCGCGAACACGCGCTGGACCGCAAAGTGGAAGCCGCCGAGAAGCGCGAGCGCGCCATCGCGCAACGTGAGCACGAGGTGAACCAGCGCCAGCAAGATCTCGCCCGCCAGCAGGAACAGCTTGAGTCGCTGCGCCAGCAGCATGATGCCGAGAAAACGCATTTTGCTCAAGAGATGCAGCAAGAGCGGGCCCGTGTCGCCAAAGACCTGGAAGACGCCCGCCACGCCTTTGCGGAAGAACGCCGGCAGGAATTGGAGCGCGTGGCGCAGTTCACCCGCGAGCAGGCCCGCCAGGAAGTCATCGCCGCTATTGAGGCGCAGGCCCGCGAGGATGCCATGCGCCGCGTGCGCGAGATCGAAGCACAGGCGCGCGAGGAAGCTGAAGCACGGGCGCGCGAGATCATCACCCTCGCCATCCAGCGGTGCGCGTCGGATCAAGTCTCTGAGGTGGCCATTGCGGTGGTGCCGCTGCCCAACGACGAAATGAAAGGCCGCATCATCGGGCGCGAGGGCCGCAACATCCGCACGCTGGAAGCCGCGACGGGGGTCGATCTCGTCATCGACGACACGCCCGACACGGTGATCCTTTCCAGCTTCGATCCGGTGCGGCGCGAAATCGCCCGCGTCGCGCTCACCAAGCTGATCATCGATGGACGCATTCATCCCGCGCGCATCGAAGAGATGGTGGAAAAAGCGCGGCAAGAGGTCGAAACCGTCGTGCGTGAAGAAGGCGAGCGCGCCGTTGCCGAAGCCAACGTCACCGGCATCCAGCCCGAACTGGTGAAGCTGATCGGGCGGCTGCATTTCCGCACCAGCTATGGCCAAAACGTGCTGAATCACTCCATTGAGGTCGCCATCCTCGCCGGCATCATGGCGGCGGAACTCGGCGCGGATGTGCACGTGTGCAAAGTTGCCGGACTGCTGCACGACCTCGGCAAAGCCTTCGACCAGGAGATCGAAGGCCCGCATGCGCTGATTTCCGGCGAGATCGCCAAGCGATTCAACAAATCACCGGAGATCGTCCACGCCATTGTGGCGCACCACGCCACCGAGGGCGACCCCATGAGCTTAGAGGCCATCATCGTGCAGGCGGCGGATGCCATCTCGGCCTCGCGCCCCGGCGGTCGCCGCGAGACCGTGGAACTCTATATGAAGCGGCTCGAGATGCTGGAACAGATCGCCAATTCGTTCACCGGGGTGGAAAAATCCTTCGCCGTGCAGGCGGGCCGCGAGGTGCGCATCATCGTCAAGCCCGAAGAGATTGACGAGTGGCAGGCAGCCCATCTGGCGCGCGACATCGCCCGGCGCATCGAAGAGAGCATGGACTATCCCGGCCAGATCAAGGTCTCGGTGGTCCGCGAAACCCGCGCCGTGGAATACGCCAAATAGACTGCCTTGCAGCGCAGGCCGCTCGAACCGCCCGCTACGCTGAGACATCCCTCCCCAGCTTCGCTAGGGAGGGGGCCGGAGGGCGCGATGATATGGTCATGTTGATGCGCTCATTTCGCTGTTTCAATAGACATAATCAAGGATAAGAGAACTCTCATATAGCGCGTTCGTGCTGATAATTATTTGTCAACTTTTTCGCATCGTCCCCCTTATTCACAATCTTGCACCCCTCATTCATGGCTGCACCGGCACAGCGGCATCCACCCGGCGTTGTTTCATTTCGTCGCCGTTGCACTTCTGAAACAGCCCTTGACGCGGGTCGAAGGGCAAACATCTCGTGTAGCATTGAGATCGTCGAGGGAACGATAGCCCAGCATTTCAATTCGATACACCATCCTGAGGAGGATTGACAGGTGAAAGCGTTACAGAGTCAAGCGGGACGGTTCGTGTTGGTGGCAGCCTTTGCCGTGCTGGCAGGGTTCGCCACCGTGAGCGCCGGCGTGGCTTCGGCCAGCACAGTGACCCCGGCGACGGTGAAGCAGGCAGCGACACCACAATGGAACACCGGCTGCGGCAACAATTGTGGCTGCCAACAGCAGTGCGGCTGTCAGAACCAGTGTAAGTGTCGCACCTGCTGCACCACAACCACAAACAAGAACAACCACAATCGTTGCGATTGTGATTCGCGCTGCCGCTGCCACAACGGGTGCGGCTATGGCTATGGTTACGGCAATGGGTGCGGCTGCGGCTATAACTATGGCTGGGGCGGTTATAACTATGGCTGGGACGGCTATGGCTACGGGAGCTACGGCAACTGTGGCTATGGTTATGACGGCTATGGCTATGGGAACTATGGTTACGGCAACTACGGCGGCTTCGGCTATGGCAATTATGGCTATGGCTGCGGATGCAACTATAGCTGGAACCATCAGCCCGTCACCAAGCACTAACTGCGTCGCCTGGACAGGAATCCATTTCCTGTCCCACGCGGCATGAAGTGGCTTCGGTTTCCCTCGATGCCTTGCCACCAGCGCGGCTGGCAAGGCACTTTCCCCACAACGCTGCTCTTTCTCTGCATGAGAAGGGCAGCGCATTGCATGATGCGATCCAGTTCACATGATCCATGTCATCCGTTGTCTCATCTCAGCGGTATTCCCTAATGCCGTGAATGCCGTGTTACAACAGAGCACGGACACCGCGTGACACGCCTGCCGGGGGCTGAACCCTCCGGCTCGCAAAGACAAACCCCGATGGGCTGTCTGGGGGCAGTGGGAATACATCATCATGAAACGCGGCGCATCACGCAGAGAGGAAAAACGAGAATGGATGGCGTAGTGACGGCGGGTTTCACCCTGGCGGGATTCGCCGCTGGGTTGCTGGTCGGGGGCAGCCGGCTGGTGCGCGTCTATGATTGGGAGACGGAATGGAACATCGACGTGCCGCTGGTGGAGGTTTATCGCGTCATGACCACGCCCCAGGAACAAGAGCGCTGGTGGCCGTCAATGCAGGTGCAGCGCGTGGTGGCAGGTCCCGAAGGGCAACCCGGCGGCACCATCGTCTATCGGGTGAAACAGGCGGCAAGCGTCGCGCGCCTGGCCCCACCCTTCACGATCACGTCCATGACGAATGATGTGGAACCGGAACGGCGCACGCGCTCCGTTGTCACCGGCGACCTCATCGGCGTGCTGGAAACGCTCTTTTACGCGCGCCCCGATGGCGGCACGCGCATCCGCTATCATTGGTACGTGCGCGTGCGCAATCCCCTATTGAACGTCGCCGGCTTTTTCCTGGAAGGCATGTTTCGCGCCAGCCACGACCACGTGATGCGCGAGGGCGAGGCCGGCCTGCAACACTATATGCGAACGGTGGTTGCGGCGACGCCGCCAGCCAATATTTCGGCTGGTGGTTGATGCAGTTTTACAACAGAGCGCGGACACCACGTGACGCGCACGCCGGGAGATCAACCTCCCGGCTCGGAGCAGAAACCCCGATGGGCTGTCCGGAGTAAATTGTAAAACTCCATTATTCGCCGACCAGCTAACTTTTCGAGGAATTCGCCGCGAAACGCGCGCCCAGCAGCACGATGATGCCGAGCACGAACGCCGCGAGAGCGTGGGTCACGTCACGCTTGCCGGGCACCGACGCGCCGATGTGCACCTGGCCGGGGATGGGGATCAGATAATAGATGCCCAGGGCGACGCACGCCAGGAAGATGAGACCACCGATGATGTATGCTGGTTTCATGGAGTGTCCTTCTTTGAACGAATGGGCGCAAGGCCGCATGTGATGGGAGACGGGCAAGGTGAACCAACAGCTCAGCCCGTTCCAGCACCAGGATAAGGCATGCTCTGCAATGCTGTCAATATCTCGTTGCCGCCCATAGCCCGGAAGGCGACTCTTTTTCGAGCCGGAGCAAATGATGTTTTCCATCAATGCCCCAGCGAACGCATCTCCGCGCGATTAATGCCCCACGATGTGACTGATGTCGTTGAAGGTGATGATGGCGATCAACGACAGCAAGAAGACCATGCCCGCCAAGTTGATCAGCGCCTCGCGTTCGGGGGCCAGCCGCCGCCCTCGCCGCAGCACCTCAATTCCCAAAATCAGCAGTCGCCCGCCGTCCAGGCCGGGAATGGGCAGCAGGTTCACCACCGCCAGGTTCCAACTGAGGAACGCGGTGAAAAAGATCAACGCGCCGATGCCCTCTTGCGCTACATCGCCCGTTGTTTTGACAATCTGCACTGGGCCTGCCACTGCGTCGCCCGGCTTGATGACACCAGCCAGGATATCATGGAAACCTTGCCCCTCAAGCTGGAAGTCATAGCCCAGTTGCCAGATGCCCACCGCCGGGGCCTGCCAGGGTGCGATCTTGGTATAAAGGATGCCTATGCCGATTCCCGTCGGTCCTTGTCCCGCTGGCGGATGTTTGCGCGCTTGCACCGTAATAGTTTGTTGCTGGCCGTTGCGCAGGATGGTGAAAGTCACGGGCACCGTTGCATTGCTGGAATGATCTGCGCTCACCGCATCATGAAGGTAAATTGATACATCGTCGCTGCTATGCACAGCATGCCCGTTGACCGCAATCAGGCGGTCGTTTGCCTTCAAGCCAGCCGCCTGTGCAGGAGAATCTTTCGCGATCACGCTGATGATGGAAACATTCGGATTTGGTGCCTGCTGGGTGACAGCATAGAAACCCGTATAGAGTAACCAGGCAAAAATAAAATTCATGGTAACGCCGGCCACCAAAATGGCGGCGCGTTTGCCGGCGGTTTGCGCCGCGAAGGTGCGCGGATCAGGATTCCCCTGCTCGTCGGTCAGTTCGCCGTTTTCGCCGGGCATGCGCACATAGCCGCCCAGCGGCAGCAGATTCAGCGAATAGGTGGTCTCGCCGCGCTGGAAGCTGAGGAGACGCGGGGGGAAGCCGATGGCGAATTCGTCCACGCGCACACCGGAACGTTTGGCCACGATGAAATGGCCAAACTCATGCACCAGCACCAGCACCGCGAAGACGAGAATGGCGATAATGATTTGCATATGTCAACTTCCTCTCAGGTCTCTGATAGGTATTTGGCGCGACATGAAGGGCGCGATGAATCGCGCCCCTACAATAGGGAATGAGCCGCGTAGTCGCGCGCCCAATGGCAGGCATCCAGCACCGCGTCGAGATCAGGATCGTCGATAACCCGATGCGCGGCCAGAGCGCGCTCGATGCGCGCGGGAATCTCCATCAGGCCGATCTCTCCTCGCAAGAACAGCGCCACCGCCGTTTCATCCGCGCCCACCAACACAGCAGGGGCGGTGCCGCCGCGCCGTCCTGCTTCCAGCGCCAGGCGAAAGCATGGAAATCGCTCGATATCCAACGCCTCGAAGTCCAGCCGGACAACAGTTGGCCAGTCCAGCGGGCGCAGCAGATCGTTGCCGCTGTTGTCGAGCCGCTGCGGATGGCTCAGCGCTTCCTGGATGGTCAAGTGCATGGAAGGTAAGCTCGCCTGCATCTTGATCGACCCATCAATGAATTCCACCATCGAATGAATGATGCTCTGCGGCTGCACGACAACCTCGATGCGATCATACGGCACGTCGAAGAGCCAGTGGCCCTCGATCACTTCCAGCCCTTTATTCATCAGCGTGGCGGAGTCGATGGTGATCTTCGGCCCCATCACCCAGGTGGGATGCCGCAACGCTTGCGCCGCCGTCACCCGCGCCATCTCATCCAAGCTGGCATGGCGAAACGGCCCGCCGGACGCCGTGATGATCAGCTTGCGGATGGCGGCGGGATCTTCGCCGCGCAGGCATTGCCACAACGCGCTATGCTCACTGTCGATGGGCATGATGGCCACGCCGTGCTCGCGCGCCGCCGCCATCACCAGATGCCCGGCCATCACCAGCGTCTCTTTGTTTGCGAGGGCGATGGTTTTGCCGGCGGCGATGGCCGCCAGCGTGGGGCGCAAGCCGATGAGGCCCGATGTCGCCGCAACTACAATATCGGCGTCTGGATGGGTGGCAACGGCAAGTAGCCCATCCATCCCGCGCTGGGCCTGGGGCAGCAGATCCGCCAGTTGCGCCAGCGCGGCAGGATCTTCCGCGTCGCTGGCGACGAGCGCGGGCGAGAACTCGCGCGCCTGCTCTGCCAGCAGCGCCACATTGTTGCGCGCGGCCAATGCCACCACCTGAAACTGTTGTGGGTGGGCGCGCACCACGTCGAGCGTCTGCCGCCCGATGGAGCCGGTGCTGCCCAGCACGGCGATGCGGCGCGGGAATGCTTGCATAGGCATCAATTTTCCGGTTCTTTATCTCACATGCTCGCAGGCATGGGTTCGTTCTGCATTCCAAATTATAGCATCGGGCACGGCTCACTGACTATAGGCGCGGGTGTGCATGGGTCACATCCCTATGAGCAAGCTACTGCCCGGAGCATTGAACGCATCTGACGCAGTGCGCTATGAGGTTGTGTATCCAGCAAAAAGTGAAGAGGCATCAGCGTGAAGATCGTCGCCGATGAGAATATTCCCCAGCCTGTCGTTGCGCGATGAAGATCAGATATCATTGCCACGCTGTTGAAAACACGCGCCGACGAATTGAGAGGCGCTTTTACGGTCGTCTCATATCACAATGTTCGCATTCGCAAATTAGCAAACCTCTAATAATGCATGCTTTCCGTCACAATAGGCATGTGCAATGCGTCTATGGTATATTGTTGTATAGCGAAGTTTCCGAAAAGGTTTCGGCCACCGGCAACCACGCCCATTCCCCCTGGCTGCCCACATGCCGCCCCGGCATGCGTCTGTTGCATCTCGCACACAGAAAGGTAGGGCTGCAATGACTCAGACTCGTGTTTCCCCCCAATGGCGCGATCTCCTTCACGCTCAGGCGCACCCTTTGACGGGTCGCGCAAACGACTATGACGCACTGCTGCGCCTGATTGGCGATGCGCGGCTGGTGCTGCTGGGCGATGCCACGCACGGCACCCAGGAATTTTATCAGGAACGCATGCGGCTGACGGAGCAGCTGATCGTCGAAGGCGGTTTCACAGCGGTCGCTTTTGAGTCTGGCGCGCTGGAAGCATGGCGGATCAACCGCTATATTCACGGCGTCAGCGATGCCGACACCAGCACCGAGGCGCTGAGCGACTTCAAGGATTTTCCCCGCTGGCTGTGGTGCAATGCCGCCATGCCCGACTTCCTGGGCTGGCTCTACGCCTATAATAAGATGGAACCAAACCCCGCGCGCCAGGTCAGCGTTTATGGCCTTGATCCGTTCAGCTTCTTCGCGTCGGCTGCCGCGCTGATTCGCTTCCTGGGGCAAGAAGATCCCTCTGCCGCCGAACGCGCCCGGCGCTATTTCGCGCAGTTCGAGCAATTTGGCCCGCGGGCGGAAGCCGTCCCCGCGCTCAACCTGCCGCTGCCCCTGCAAACGGTGCTGCTGGCTTATCTCTCAGCGCTGCACACCTATCGCGCCAGCCAGGCCTATCACCGCTATGACGGTCGCCTGGCAGACGATGAAGCGTTTCTGGCGGCGATTGAGAATCAGGCCAGCGCGCATGCGACGGACTATTATCGCCTGTTGCTGGCGGGCCACACCGCCGCCTGGAATTTGCGCGAACAGGTGATGCAACAGACCTTGCGCCAGCTGGTCATGCACCTCTTGCGCCGCACGCCGCATGCCCGCGTCATCGTCTGGGCGCACAATGCCCATGTGGGGGATCTCAGCGCCACCACGCTGGGCCGGCGCGGCGAGCGCAGCCTGGGCGAGATGGTGCGCGCCCGCTATGGTCCCGGCGCGGTGCTCATCGGCTTCAGCACGCATCACGGCACCGTCACCGCCGCCGACGCCTGGGACGCTCAGGCGCAGATCTACGCGCTGCCTGATGCATTGCCCGGCAGCTACGAAGATCTTTTTCATGCGTCGGATATCCCCGGTTTCTGGCTGGCCTTGCGGAGCAACATTCGCCTGCATCTGTTGGACAACGAACCGCATCTGGAACGCGTCAGCGGGGCGATCCTCATCCCCACCGAGCCGCCGGAAGATCGCTATCTGGCGTCGCAGCTCGCTAACCAGTTCGATGCCATCGTTCACGTCGATGAAACCCATGCCGTCCAGCCGCTGGGTGCGGGGATATAAACCGAGACTTGGCACAGCCCCCGCCGCGAGTGCTACACTTGTGTAGGGAGGTTGCAGCATGAGCAGCCGGGCGAATATCAGCGGCAACAGTCCTTACGAGCCGGTCGTGGGCTATTCGCGGGCGGTGCGCGTGGGGAATCAGGTCTTCGTGGCCGGCACAACGGCGACGGATGACGCGGGGAACATCGTCGGCGCGGGCGATGCCTATGCTCAGGCGGCGCAGGCGTTGCGCAACATCGAGCGGGCGCTGCGGTCGGCGGGGGCAGAGATGCGCCATGTGGTCCGCACGCGCATGTTCGTCATCGACATCGCCACCAATTCCGCTGCGGTGGGCCGCGCGCACGGCGAGCGCTTCCGCGATATTCGCCCCGTCGCCACAATGGTCGAGGTCAGCCGCCTGATTGATCCGGCCATGCTGGTTGAGATCGAGGTCGATGCCGTCATCGACACAGCATAAAGGATAGCGAGCGTCAGATACCCCACGCCTGAAGGCGGGGGCTTGTGCGAGCAAGCCCGGATCTGACCAGTCTCAGCCAGGGTCTTCGGACTATCGGGCTACGTTAGGAGCGAATGGATAGGTACCCTGGGGTGGCACCTCAGCCCCAGGCTCTACGGCTCAGGATTAAACAGACGGACGGGGTTCGAGTCAGTGTCCTGAGCAAGCAAAGGAAACCGCTCCCTAACCTTGACGAGGGGAACGTTACCCGCGTAAGCGGAGACTTTTCGGAGTTGGCCATGTCGTTCGTTTTCGTGGTGGATCACGATAGGAAACCCCTTGCCCCCGTGCATCCGGGGCGGGCGCGGTTCCTGCTCACCGCTGGGCATGCCGCCGTGTTGCGGCGCTACCCCTTCACCCTCATCTTGAATGAGGCTCAGCCGGATGCCCAGCCCACCCCCTTGCGCGTGAAGCTGGACCCCGGCAGTCAGACGACGGGCATCGCTGTGGTCAATGACACGACAGGACAGGTGGTATG
>JAJPKG010000422.1 GCA_021323815.1 Pseudomonadota bacterium | reverse complement strand
CGTCGCCATGCTGGAATGGCTCGATCCGCTCATGGCCGCGGGCAACTGGACGCCGGAACTGGTCGAGATTGCCGGGGGCATCAACCTCTTTGGCGAGACTGGCGCGCACTCGACCTGGCTGGAATGGGACGCGCTTGCCACTGCCGATCCCGATGTCATCGTCCTCGCCCCCTGCGGCTTCGAGCTGGCGCGCACCTGGCAAGATGTTCCCATCCTGCAAGCGCATCCCGCCTGGGCGGACCTCGCCGCCGTGCGCAACCATCGCGTCTTTCTCGCCGACGGCAACGCCTATTTCAATCGCTCCGGCCCGCGCTTGGTGGAATCCGCCGAGATCCTCGCGGCGATCCTATGGGGCGGCGATGCGCATCACGAAGCCTGGCAGCGGCTGACCTAGGCGTTCATCAGCAGGTCATCGACTGATTCGGAATGGCTCGGAAGCTGCTCAGAATCAGATCGATGATATGCTTTCCCGCCGCCCTTTCTGCATCGCTGACAGGTGTTGGCTCCTCTCCCAGTTTCATCGCACCAGAGCTTGTTATCCCTGGCGCACCGGGATAGGTATAAGCAATGCGGACATAGGCCCGCTGCGTGAGGAGATCAATAACATTATTACTCTCCTCACCCATGAGCGTTCCAACTTGACGTGGCTGGGCGTCAGGAAAATGCTGCTGACACATATAGCGACGCATTGCGTCACTAGTCCACGGCCCGACCGATAGCTTGATACGTATTGCAGAATAATCGCCGCCAGCATTCGCCTGTGCATCTTGGAGCAAATAAGAGATGAGTGTCAGTTGATCGCTCCCTTGTATGCCTCCAAAAGAGGAGCCGCCAGTAACTTTACTATTCCAGGTGGGTGGGATCTGGAGAGAAACATATCCATGAGGATCACTGAAATGTTTCCAATCTGAGGGGATGACGAGCGATTCGCTGGCAGAAGGCCGCCCGTTCACCCTAAAATACCAGACAAAGAACGTAGTGATGAGCATGACAGCGATAATGCCGCCGGTTAATGCTCGCTTGCTCATATCTGCCTCCTGAAGTTCCTTGACAGCAAAACCTGAGGGTTACGGTTCATGACGTTAGCAAGAGCAATTTTGTTCCATGAAGGAACTCGCTTTATGTGCCAAATCATATACTGGCTCCAAACTTATTCAGAAATGTGATCCAGTATATGAGCCATTAGCATTTAGCCGCTAATTCGATGCGCGCCAGTAGTTATCGAAGCTATATCCATCACTGGATATAGGACCTGGATAAGCAAGCTCCTGAGTACCCCACATTGTGGCGTAGTTGTGAGTAAGGCTTCCCACTCCATGCTCGTTGCGAAGAGACGGCATAGGGTATGCGCGTTCATGAAAGAAATCTCTTATTCAGGAGGAAGCGCATGTCAGGAGGAACAAAGAAACACAAAGACAACCGCTAGCACGGCGTCACCAATTCGCAGGATGAGGGCGAGGGGCATAGCGGCAGCATTCATGCCTGCGACAAAGCGTACCGGCAGCGTTCAGAGGTGGGCCATCGTCATCCCCCGGAACAACCGCCCGCCAGCACAACGAAAAGGAAGCGATCGCCAAAGAATAGTCCGTTGATATAGCCCATCGGGGCTTTTTTTACGAGCCGGGGGATTTAACCCCCGGCGATCTCACCTGGCGATCACCTCGCTATTGATTGCTCATCAATACCCTGTCGTGCGGTCGATCTGGCCGCGCTCGCGGGCGAAGTAGTCGCAGATCCGGAAGACGATCACGGATACAGCGGAGAGGATGACCGTCGTCAGCGCCAGCCAGCCGAGGATCGCGCCAGTGGAGGCGATGGGGAATGTCTCGCCGATGCGGCTGCCCAGCAGAGCGCGGCGCGTCAGTTCCAGCCAATATGTCAGCGGCACGCCCAGCGAGATATCGCGCAGCCACACGGGCAGCACGGCCACCGGGAAGATCGCGCCCGACACCAGATAGAGCGCGCCGGTGACGGCCTGGGGCATCTGCCACGCGCCGCGTTTCAGCACCAGCGCCAAACCTGCGAGCATGATTCCCAGTGCGGTGATGCCCACAAATCCCAGCACCAGCGCCAGCAGCAGCAAGGGGTAATTGATCATGCGCACATCCACCGGCACACCGAGGATGGCAACGCCGAACGCCAGCGTGACGGTGAACGAGATGAACGCGACCAGCATGCGCGGCAGCGCCCGCCCGATCAGCACCACCAGAAAGCGCGCCGGCGTGATATAGACGTATTTCAGCATGGCATATTCTTCGCGGTCGGCCAGCACCGCCTGGGGAACGCCCGCGACAATCTGATCCACAAACGTCCAGGCCGCCGCGCCCGCGATGAGGAAGCCAAACAATCCGCCATGCGCGTGCGCGCCGCTCACCAGCCAATACATCAGCACCAGCACCAGCGACGTGGTCATGGGCCGGACGATCAGATAGATGCCATACAGAATGGGATTGGTCCAGTTGCCGCGCGCCTGCCATTCCAGCCATGTCGCCGCGCGCAAGGTCTGCCACGTGCGCGACGCCGCGATGCGCTCGCGTAGCCCGCCCGCTGATGTCGTTTCAATCATCGCTCATTAGTATTCCTCTCTTTCTCTTCGCGTTGCTTCGCTTCCTTCATGTCCTTCGCGTCTCGTCCTTATCTCTTTCTGTTACTGCCACTTCAGCGACAGGCGGCCAAGCACTTTGGCGCGATATTCGATGTAGCGCAGCGACCATGCCGCGCCGCCGCAAAAGACGATCACCAGCACGCCCAGGATGGCGACTTCCCAGCCGGGCGAAAGCAAGGTGGCGAACAGGTGCGGGAAGACGAGCTGGCGCACGGCATCCAGCCCCAGCGTGAGGGGAATGAGCGCGGCGAAACCGGCGACGATGGGGCCGAGCGCCCGCACCGGCACGTAGGATCCCGTCAGCAGCGCCACCGGCTCTTGAATGACTTCCTGGATCGCCCACACCTCGCGATTATAGAGCAGGTAGAGGCTGGCGAGCATCGATCCCAGGCCATAGAGGGCGACCAGTGAGAAGAGAAACGCGAGGATGACCAGCGGATACGAAACGACGTGATAGGTGACGCCGAAAATCAGCGAGCCGAGGATCAGCACCGCCGCCGCGCGCACCGCTGTCGCCAGCATGCCGCCGATGGCCATCCCCGCGAGGATCCACAGCATCGACGCGGGGGCCATCAGATAGAGTTCCAGGTTGCCAGACTGGCGCTCCCAATGCAGTTGCGCCGCCATCGACCACAGCACATTGATCCAGAAGGCCATCATGCCGCCGCCGAGGATGACGATGCCGATATACTTGGGCGCGCCCAGTGCCTTATAGACCAGCGCGAAGGCGCAGATCTGCAAGAGCGGGAGCGCGACCTCGTAAAAGATCCAGTCCGGCTCGCGGTTGGCGGCGACCAGACGCGGATAGGCGCGCCCGATCATCGTCATGATGCCCAGGCGCAGCCCTTGCCGCGCAAAAGATCGTTCCGCCGGGGCGGCAGAAGCTTCAGCGGAAGGTGTCAGCGTGCTCATCCGTTGACCTCCGCCCCTTCCGCCTCGCGCTGGCTCTCGGCCTCGTCGCCCACCAGGCGCACGAAGGCTTCTTCCAGCGTCGGCTCGATGCGCCGCAGCGCCAGCACGCGCCCGCCCGCCTCGTTGATCGATGCGATGGTCGGGACGATGAACTCCTCGCGCAGCAGCGCCAGGCGCAGTTGCGTGCGGTCGTTGCGCTGCTCGGCTTGTGCTTCCACCACGCCATCGCGGTTGCGCAGCATCTCGGTGAAAGCTGGCAGCCACTCGGCCATCTCAAGCTGAAAGCGCGCGTGCTCTTGCAAGCCGCGTTTCAGGTCGTCAGTCGTGCCCTCGGCGACGATGTGGCCGTGATTGATGACGGCCACATGATCGCACAGTTCGTCGGCCTCGAACATATAGTGCGTGGTCAACAGCACCGTGCGACGCGGATCTTGGCGCATCCACTGGCGCACATAGTCGCGCACCGAACGCGACGCTTCCACGTCCAGACCAACCGTCGGCTCGTCCAGGAAGAGGATCTCCGGGTCCGAGACGAGGGCGCGGCACAGGTTCATGCGCTGGCGCATGCCGGTGGAAAGGGCATAGACCTTCTGATTGGCTTGGTCGCCCAGGCCCACCGCGCTCAACAACTCGTCGATGCGCTGGTGCGCGATCTTCGACGGCACGCCATAGAACTGCGCGAACATCCACAATTGCTCGCGCACGGTGAGAATGCCGTAGCCCGATTGCTCGCCACCGCTGACCATGGCGATGCGCTGGCGCACTTTCGTGACCTCGCGCGTCACGTCCATCCCGTCGATGTATGCCTGGCCGCTGGTGGGCGCGAGCAACGTGGTGAGGATCTTGATCAGGGTTGTCTTGCCTGCGCCGTTGCGCCCCAGCAAGCCAAAAATCTCGCCGCGCGCAATGTTCAGGCTCACGCCGTCGAGCGCGACAACGGTCTTGCCTGCCTTCGCGCCGCCGATCGACCGCCCGCCGCGTGCGTGATAGACGCGCCGCACGTTCACGGTCTGGATGGCGGGAACATCACGCTCTGCTGGATGACTCATCGGTGCAACCACCTCTCTGAATGACGACGAACAACATCACGATTCTCATACACATGAGTGATAGCGATCTTACCTCGTCTGGAAGTGAAGACGAACATCGGTTTCATTCAGCCACCTCCTCTCATCGGGGAGAATCGTTACTGCTGGTTCCGCAGAGCAGGGCCGTTGCCAGCGAAGCTCGCCGGGGAATTCTATTCCCCGGCTCGAAAGACAAAGCCCATTCGGGCTGTGGTCAGGCACGCTCACACGTGGGTTGGTGATGTGATCCTACTTTGCTTTGCACGCGGTGCCGCCGGACGATGGATCGATGCTTGCCCTGCACTAAGGGGCAGGTTCCCGCCAGCGGGCGAACCCGCTGCAACCGCTGGCGCACGCAACTTCCGCGATGAATCATCTGATACTTCATGGGGCGACACCTCTTCACACAAGGAATCTTGAACAACGAACAACCGCTGGCGGAGCGTGACAAGGCCGAAGTTTCACAGGGCTGGGTGAGCATCCGCTCAGGCTGCCCTGTGCGTGTTCGGCATGATCACACTCCTCACTCCTATTCTTCCAGAGAACGCAATTTCTAGAACTCGCCGGCCTCATCCGCCATGCGCACAATGCGCGGCGTGAACTTGCCGATGATCTCGACCAGATCCTCCTGGGCAGCGATGACCGCTTCGATATCTTTATAGGCTTGCGGTGATTCATCCAGCGTGCCGCCCAGCAGCGACACGCCGCGTTCGCGCAGATAGGCATCGCGGGCGGTCTTGGTGATGCTGCCGAGCGCCTGCTTGCGGCTCATCTTGCGCCCCGCGCCGTGCGAAGCCGAATTGAGTGCCCGGCCCGATCCCTTGCCGCGCACCACATAGCCCGCGTCGCCCATCGAGCCAGGGATGATTCCTAACATGCCCGCGCCTGCCGGCGTCGCGCCCTTGCGATGCACAATCGCCTGGGTGCCGTCCGCCAGTGTTTCCAACCAAGCGTAATTGTGATGGTTTTCGACCTTCACCATCTCCACCAACCCCGCCGCTTTGGCGACGCGGCGATGAATGACTTCGTGGTTGGCGGAAGCGAACTTGCCCGCCATCTCCATCGAGATCCAATATTCCTGCCCCGCCTCAGATGCCAGCGGCAACCAGGCGAGATGTTGCACGGTCTTATCCAGTGACGGATGCATGCGCTTCGCAATCTCGGTGTACGTATTCGCGATCTTGAAGCCGACACCGCGCGAACCGCTGTGCGAAAGCAGCGCCAGATAGCGCCCGGCCTTGAGGCCCAGTTGGGCATCATCGTCGTAGAGCTGGAAGACGCCCCATTCGACGAAGTGATTCCCCGACCCCGAAGTGCCCAATTGTCGCTGTGCCTTCGCCTTCAGCGACTTCAACAGCCGCGTGGACTCCCACGCTGGATCGTCCAACACATCATGCTTGGGAAGGTCATGTTCATCCCACTTGCCGTCAAGGCCGAACCGCGTCCAGTTCAGCAGCGCTTTCTGCAACCGCTCGCCCTGCTCGTGCAAGATCGACGGTGGCTCGTCATAGAGCGAGAGGCGCATGCGACACGCGATGTCTACCCCGACGGCATAGGGGATGACCGCGTCGCTCGTCGCCAGCACGCCGCCAATAGGCAGGCCATAGCCCACATGCGCATCCGGCATCAGCGCGCCCGCCACCGCCACCGGCAGGCGCAGCGCGCGGCGCATCTGGTTCAGCGCCTCGGCTTCGATCTGCTCTGCACCCCACACGGCGTAATCCAGCGGCTCGTCGCGCAAACCCACCTCAGCTTCCGGCTTGCTCGCCTCGCGCTTGACGATCTCCCGCGCCAGCATGCCAAAGCGCGCGTCATCCACAAAGTCGCCCGGTGTTTGGCGTACGCGGTCCAATTCCGCCAGCACCGCGTCATCGCTCGCGCCTGTGGCTTCCAGCGATTGTGCGATGCGCTTGGCCAGCCCGGTCATTTTCCCCTCAGGCCAGCCATGCGCGCGTAAGATCTTGCCAGTAATCACCTGCAATACCCTCTTTACAAAACGAAAGCGCGGAGAGCATTTTTATTTCGCTCTCCGCGCCTGACCTGGGCGACCGTTCTTTGCACGCAGCCGGTTCAACATCGGTCTATGGGTCTTAGGTACCCAGGCCAGGCACGGTTAATAGCGAGCGGGCGGACAAAACCACGCAGCATTCCTGCGCACACGTCGCTGCTCTTTTGGGTGAGCATGGAATAGTCATGATTCCACTGCGTCATGGCCGAGGTACCCCTTTCTTGCAGAATTCTGCTCAGAGTATAGTCACACGCGGGGGGGTAAAGTCAAGGGGAAGATGAGAAAGAGAAGAAAATCGGGCGAAAGAAGGTTCATGAATGGCGAGGTCGCCGGGGGCTAAAGCCGCCCGGCTCGAAAAAGAAAGCCCGCCTGGGCTGAAGTAGAAGATAATCGCGCGTGGCAAGGTTGGTGGTGTGGCGTGGGATTGGACACGATAAATCACGCCCCTACGAAGATGGCCCAGCGTATCAACCGATGGATATGCTATTGCTCGCTTGCCATCCACGATATTGCGCCGATCTGTGTAGGGGCGTGATGAATCGCGCCCAACCTCGTGCCCGGCAATCACGCTCATTCAACGCGATCACCGTCCATCACAGCCCAGAGGGGTTCGCGTTTCCGCGCCGGGAGCTAAACCTCCCAGCGCGGAAACGCTTGTCTGATTCTACTGAATGGTTATAGGCAACCTTTTCGCTACATACCCATTCCATGTCACAACCGCAACATAGACACCGCTTGGTGGAGTCTGTAAATCCAGTGAGAACGCCTCAGCCTTGTTGCCTTGAGTGACGCGAAAGGCTTGAATATTAGTCGGCTGCCCATTTTGTTGATAGAGTCGCGCCTGAATCGTAGCTATGCCATATCCTGCAACAACACAGGCGTTGATATATAGGGTCGTACCTGTAGGAAAGGTTTGGCGACTCAACGAAGGATTACACGACAGATCGGGGGTATTGCCAGTTGCAGTCGCCATTACGATTTTAGATGGATTAACTGGCGGTGGCTGTGTGGGCTGCCCGATCACCGGCTGCGTCGGCGTGGTGCCTGGTTGTGGTGTCGGAGCGACGGTTGGCGCAGTGGTGGGCTGCGTTGCGGGCGTGGTGGTCGCAGCGGGCGTGGTGCCATTACCGAGAGTGGACGACGTGCCGGGGCCGGTATGGACGCGGCTCAACAGCAACAGCGCGATCAGTGCCACCACCAGCGCGGCGGCGACCAGGATGAAGATCCGCTGGCTTGACGGCTGGCTAGACGTGCCGCTATAGTCCGGCAGCTTCTTCGACGGCGGTTTGATGGTTCCCAGCGGTGTGACCGGCGTCTGTACCGTTGGGAAGAGTGACGCATCATCCGGATCGAACTTTGGCGCAGATGCGCCTTGCTGCGAGGGTGGGGGATATGACCCCGGCGGCGGATATGACCCACCCTCACGAGGATGCGTGATGGGCCGGCTCTTCAGACGCACGTTCGGTCCCACCGGGCGCGTGTGGCGCGGGCGCGCGGGCTGGCTGATGGGCGTCATTTCCTGCGTCTGCACCGTCGTCGCGTCTTCCGGCGCGTTCACCGCTGGGGCCGAGCGCGTTGACAGCGAGGAAAGATCCAGCATGGCCGAAGCATCCCCGGTGGGGGCGGCACTGCCGGCGGCAGAACTTTCCAGCGGCGGGGGGGTGGTGGGCAGCATCAGCGCTTCCGCCGGATTCGTCCCACCATCGCTGGGGGATACGAGTGCAGCGTCTTCATCTTCGCTGGTGTTCAGGCTCAGTGCCGGCGTCGTCGGGCGAATGCCGCGTCCCGTTCCTTCAGTGAAGGGGTACAGCGCGTTGGCAAAATCTTCCGCCGTCGGGAACCGATCGCGGGGATTCTTCGCCAGCGCCTGCTCGATTACCAGCGCCAGAGCGCGCGGCACCTCTGGATTAAAGCCGCGAATATACGCCGGGCGCGTGTGAACGTGCTGATAGCAGATCGATAGCGCGGTGGGGCCAACGAAGGGCGGTCGCCCCGCCAACGCCTCATACAGCACGCACGCCAGACCATAGATGTCGGCGCGGGGATCGATCTTTTCGCCTTTCGCCTGCTCAGGTGCCATATATTCCGGTGTGCCGACGGCGGTGCCGGTTTTGGTCACGCCCTCTTGCCCGATGATCTTGGCAATGCCGAAATCTGCCAGCAGCAGGTGCGAGGGATCGCGGTCGTCGATGAGCATATACGCCGGCTTCACGTCGCGGTGGATGACGTGATGCAAGTGGGCATGGTGCAGCGCCTTTGCCATCTGAATCATGGCATAGCAGGCGTCGGCGACGGGCATGGGTTTGCCCAGCCGCTGGCGAAAGGTGCCGCCCAACACTAACTGCATGGCGATGAAGACGAAATCATCCGTTTGGCCGGTGGCGAAGACCTTGACGATGTTGGGGTGGTCCAGCCGTTCCACGGCGCGGGCCTCATGCTCGAAGCGGCGCGTGAAGTTGCGCGTGTCGCCGCCGCCCTCGCTGCCCAGCGCCATCACCTTCAGTGCCACCACGCGGTCGGCTCCTTCTTCGCGGGCGCGATAGACGCGCGACATGCCCCCGCGTGCGATCTCTTCCTCGATGACATAGCGATGCTCGTCGTCACCGAAGGTTGAGCCGATGAGTTCACTCCACCCCATCTGATGTGCGCCCCTTTTCTTTCTGCTGGCATGGGCTGATGCGCCGGAACGCTCTTGTATAAGACCGGAATCGGGAAAACGCCTTGTAAAACGAACGTATTGTAGCGCATTCCTTGTCCTCTTGCCTAGTGACATAGACAAGATGGGGGATAGGGGGAATGACGGGACACGGAGGACACAGAATTATTCACCGAAAGCCAGGGAAGGAAGAAAACAAGGGCGCGCAGGACGCATGCGCTGGCGGCGAGAACGCCCTGCACACCCGGCAGGGGATTGATGATGTTTCCCACGTCCCCCGGACAGCCCGGTGGGGTTGGTCTTTCCGAGCCGGGGGGTTCAGCCCCCGGCGTGCATGCCATGCGGTGTCCGCGCTATTGTGTACAACTGCATTTATCCCCCCGGCTGCCTCGCCCGGCGATCATCTCGCGTTTGGCACGGTGAGCCGGGCGATTGCCTTTGCCATTGGACCCCACATCACCTATGGCACGGCGGGCGAGGCATGCCATTGCCCCTACAAAACCGTTAGCAGATAGCTGCTCCCTATTCCCCCACCGGCGCTTCCGTCACCCACAGATCCTGGCTGCGGGCGCGGTTGAGGGCACTGGCGCGCTCGATGAACTGTTCCAACGGCACCGCGCCGATGTTTTCGTTCGTACGCAGGCGCAGGCTGACGGATTCGGATTCCGCCTCTTTGTCGCCGACGACGAGCATATAGGGGATCTTTTGCATCTGGGCGTCGCGCACTTTGGCGTTCATGCGCTCGCTGCGCGAATCCACCTCGGCGCGCAAGCCAGCCTCGCGCAGCCGTGCAGCCACGTGCCCAGCATACGGCAGATGGCGATCCGCGATGGGGATGACCTCAGCCTGCACCGGCGCGAGCCACAGGGGGAAGTTGCCACCGTAATGCTCGATCAGCACGCCCAGGAAGCGCTCCGTTGATCCCATGATGGCGCGGTGAATGACGGCAGGGCGATGCGCCTGGCCGTCCTCGCCGATATATTCCAACTCGAAATTTTCCGGCTGGAAGAAATCGAGTTGAATCGTGGAAAGCTGCCACTCGCGGCCCAGCGCGTCGCGGGCCATCAGGTCCATCTTGGGACCATAAAAGGCCGCTTCGCCTTCCACTGCCTCATAGGCCAACCCCTTGCTATCCAGCGCCGCACGCAGGTCGGCCACCGCGCGCTCCCAGATCTCCACGTTGCCGTGATATTTCTCGGAATCAGACAGATCCGGCAGCGACAGGCGCACGCTGTAATCCGTCAGCCCATACGTCGTGAGGATCTCGCGCACCAGATCCACGATGCGACTGAATTCGTCCATCACTTGATCGTGACGCAGGATGATGTGCGAATCGTCCTGCGTCAGGGCGCGCACGCGCGTCAGGCCCGACAATTCGCCCTGCTTCTCATACCGATAGAGCGTGGCGAACTCGGCATAGCGGATGGGCAGCTCACGATAGCTGTGGCGCTGCGATTTATAGAGGATGAAGTGCGACGGGCAGTTCATCGGCTTCAACTCGAAGCTGTTGTTCTCGGCTTCTTCCGGCGTCTCGCCCTCGCGCAGGTCGCGCTCCTCCTCCATCTTGGGGAACATGCCCTCGCGATAGTGGTACCAGTGCTTCGACGTTTTATAGAGCCGCACACGGGCGATGTTGCCCGTCCACACGTGCTGATAGCCATAGCGCTCCTGTGTCTCGCGCACATAGGATTCCATCAAATGCCGCAGCATCTCGCCTTTGGGCAAGAAGAGCGGGATGCCGGGTCCCACATCTTCGCTGAACGTGAACAAACCCAGTTCGCGGCCCAGCTTGCGGTGATCGCGCTTTTTGGCTTCTTCAAGCTGCCAGAGATATGTATCCAGTTCTTCCTGCGTGAACCACGCCGTGCCATAAAGGCGCTGGAGCATAGGGCGCTTCTCATCGCCGCGCCAATAGGCCCCCGCCACGCGCATCAGCTTGAAAGGACCGATCTGTCCCGTGTTTTCCACGTGCGGCCCGCGACAGAGATCCAGAAACGGCCCCTGCTGATAGATGCCCACCTCGGCGTCCGGCAGGCTCTCGATGATCTCAACCTTATAGGGCTGGTTCTTCTCGCGGAAATAGGCCAGCGCTTTTTCGCGGGGCCACCGCGACTGCACGAAGGGATGCTTCTTGGCGATGCTTTCCGCCATCCGCGCTTCGATGGCCGGGAAATCTTCCGGCGTCAGTGTGCGCGGCAACTCCATGTCATAGTAAAAGCCATCCTCGATGGCCGGACCGATGGCGAACTTGGCATCCGGGAACATATCCTGAATGGCCTCGGCCATCACGTGCGCCGCCGAATGGCGCATGCGCTGAATGGGCGTATAGTTCACCGACGAACTAAACTCTTGCGCGACATCTTCGGGCATAGCTGATCAATCCTTTCTGATTGAGGACGGGACACGAAGGACGCGAAGGTTAAGAAGGACTCGAAGGTTCTTTTGAAACGCTTGTTAGCTGTGATGCCTCTCATGATATTTCTTGTTATATCTTCGCGGTCTTCGCTACCTTCGTGATCTTCGCGTCTCGTCCCCTTTTTGCCAATAAAAAAGCCCTCGCATCCGCACTGGGACGCAAGGACCGGTTTGCACGGGTCGCCGCGTGGTTCCACCCACATTCCGCCCGCCGGCAAGATGCCCGCGAGCGCTCATTGGTTGCCGGTAACGGGGCGACCGTGACGCATTATCGATGCTGCGCCATCTCGCGGGGGGTATCGCCCGGCCCGTGATGCGCGTCGCGCGGCTCTCAGCCGATGGCCGCTTGTCTCTGTCGCGCTGAGGTGGGCGACGTGTCCCGCTCAACGATAGTGTTCTTCTTCCGCTCAGTATAGCACATGGGAATGACTTTGCCAAGAGTCGCAACAGATGATCTATGGGTGGTTGTTGGGGTTATCGGTTGGCATTCCTTCAGCCGCAGCAACCGCCAACAAAGCGCTATCAGCACATACGAACATGGGAACAGGCATATTCCGCGAGACAGCATCAGCGCGCACAGCTAGCGCGCAGGCCATCTGGATAGCATCATAGGCCCGTAGCTTGTGGTTCCGGCACAGATTTCCCGCCGCAAGGTAAATCGCGTTGGTGACGCGCACCATCTCATAGGATTTGCGACGATGGCGCGAAAACAAATCTATGAGCGCATCACGACGGCTAATAGATATGCTTTGTTCTCGCGCTTTACGGCAAAGCGTCGCCACCACTTCGATCAAGGCCACTTGTGAAATAAACAACTGGTGCCCCTGAGACCGATCGCAAAGAGATTTCATCCAAGCGTGCCCTTGCTCAACCACATAATGCTTGATGAGAGCTGAGGTATCCAAGAAAAATGTGCTCACTCGCGCGGCCCTCGATCCTCAATAACCATTTCTGAAGCTGGTTTGCCTCCAGAAAACAGCTGGGCTAGTGCTTCTAATTCCGCTTCTTCATCAGGATCAAGCGGCTCGTGAGTGGCAACGTTCATGGTGACGCCTTTGCGGAAGAGATATTCCGCGAACTCTCGCTCGGTCATAGGCGCAGTGGTGGGCGCTTCATCCCTCATAAGGGGGGCAAGCGCAGCATGCACCAGTGCTTCCAGCGGCTGACCTGAGCGCTCTGCCTCAGCTTGAAGCGCGGCATATTCTTGATCCGTTAGGGTAATCATCATCTGGTGGGACATCACGTGCCTCCTATGCAACTCTCCTCACAAACAGGGCAGTTGTGATCCAGTATATCATGTTTGGCTACTCCATGCGAACGTGGCAGATGAGTGTCAAGAACATATGGTATGATGAAAACCATCGACGAGCATGCATCGCACGGAACGAGTTGCATCCCGCTCGGATAGAGGTTCGGCATGCGAGAATGCCGGGCTATTTCACCCGGAAGGCGAGCAATCTTATGCAACAGTTCCATCTTTTCCGGCGATTCCGGCTGGCAATGGTGCTTTTGGCGAGCACCCTGAGCGTCGTGACGATGTATCATGCTGCGCCATCGCGAGCGGCGGCGCTGAGCGGCACCACGCTCTCGGTCTATTTCGGGTATGCCGAAGATAAAGAGACCAACACGCCGGTGCCGGGAACCTTTCCCTCACCCTGGGCGGGAGCGCCCAATGTGGCATTTCTTGGCGGGCCGGTCGTGGGGCAAACGGCATGCGGCGCGCTGCCGCAGTGCTATGACGCGGGGGCGATCCGGCTGGATAATCCCGGCCCCAGCGCCGTCACCGTCAGCAATGTGACCGTTGATATGCATTCAGCCATCCCCGGCGGCAAGGTGTTTAGCTTGTGGGGATCGTTCACCGTGCCAGCAGGGCAGAGCGTCATCCTCACCGAAGATCCACCGGGGAATAATCCGGGATATGACAACTTCGACACCAGCGGCTATCCGGCGAACAACTGCACGCCGGTGACGGTGCAACCGACAGTAAAATTGACCATCAACGGTGTGGTCAGCACCATTGTGGATAGCCATCACGTGCTGGATACCGGCGGCATCGACGTGGGCTATTGCAAGCCCAAACGCAACGAATCGATTCAGTGGCAGGCGGCGGGAACGCTGGATGTGAACGCTCCGATTCCCCCGCCGCCGGGCTGGAACGGCGCGGATATCGGCAATCCACCACTGCCGGGCAGCGATTCCTATGCCAATGGCGTCTGGACGGTCGCCGGCTCAGGCCGCGACATCGGCGGCACAGCGGATCAGTTCCATTTGGCGTGGCAGACCTTGCCGGGCGACGGCGGCATCAGTGCCCGCGTGGTGACGGAAGCGAACACCAACAGCCGTGCCCGCGCTGGGGTGATGCTGCGCCAGAGCACTGATCCCGGTGCGCCGTTTTATGCCATGCTCGTCACGCCCCAGCGGGGGATCTTTGTGTTGCGCCGTGCCACGCAAGGCGGCGGAGTCAGCACCGTCGCCAGCCTGCCTGGAACCACACCCATCTTTGTGCAGGTGTCGCGCTCCGGCAACACCTACACCGCTGCCATGTCGAATGATGGCGTCACCTGGACCGTCGTCCCCGGCTCATCCAGCACCATGACGATGCCCGGCGCGGTGCTGGCAGGTCTGGCGGTGACCTCACACACGCTGACCCAGGTGAACACCGCCACCTTCGACCAGGTTGCCTTGCACTGAAGAAACGGAGGCGTCAGCGGTTTATGGTGCTTTCGCATGAACGCCGGATATCGCCCGGAGGGCATCTTTTTCGAGCCGGGTGGCTTCAGCCCCCGGCAGGCGGTGCATGCAGTATCCGACCTGTTTTTGCAAGCGACATCGCCTGCCGCTTCTCACCGCTTTGGTTTTGGCGCGCGGCGCGGATTGCCCCGTTTGGCCTTGCGCGGATCGAACGGCTCGGCGTCCGCGTCTTGTGCCATGATCTGCTTGATGGCGCTGCGATGGCGATATTGCCGCTCGCGCACGCGGTCGGCGGCATAGATCTCGCGGTTGACCGCGGCGACGGGGCGCGCCTGCGACGTGGGGGCATGGCTGCCCAGGGCAGCGCGGATGCCCGCGTCATCAGTGGCGACGGTGACGGGCCGGCCCTGCGCCTCGGCTTCCGCCGCCAGCCGCAGAATGCAGTCGTCCGCCGTGCAGGTGGCGGCGGTGAAGATGATGCCGATGCCCATCTGCGCGGTGCGCACCTCGCGCCCTTCTGCGCCGTCAAAGACGACCACAATCTCGGCGGGTCGGCGGCCATAGCGCGCGGCCAGCAACGTGATCAGCGCGGCGCGCCCATGTTCCAGCGAGCGACGCTCTGCCTGTGCCAGTTGCGGCGAGCGGCGAATGACATTATAGCCATCGATCAAGACGAGATGCGTGTTCATGGCAGTTCTCCCCGTGCCGCGCGGGGCAGCGACAATTCCATGAGCTGATAGCCCACCAGCGCGGTGCCGATGCCGCCCAGCAGCCCATCCGCGAACATGATCCCCCAGGGCAACGACCACGCGCCGGCTTTGATGAGCACATACGCGCACAGCCAGGGGGCGATCAGCAGCGCGGCAACAGCCAGCCGCAGGTAGGGAGACAGCGCGAACCACGCCAGCCAGGCGCGGCGCGGGCGCGGATAGGAAAACATGAGCGTTGCCAGCGCAACCAATGCGCCATAGCATAGCGGGCAGACGATCATGGGGCGACCCAGGAACGATGGGGTGTCCCACGCGATCGGGCAGATGCTCGCTCCCAGCCAATAAATGAACCGCCCGATCGGCCCAAACGGCCAGATCTGGAGGATGACAAAGATCGGTGCCAGGAATTGCCCCAGCAGCGCCAGCACCACAAGCACTTGCCACCACCGCACGCGCCGCCAAAAGGACGAGACGAGAAGAACGCGAAGATGTTGGGGATACGGCATCGCCTTTTCAAAGGAGTGTTTCATGATCTTGGTTCCACGTTGCAATTCAATCCCTTCGCGGTGCTTCGCTTTCTTCGTGCTCTTCGCGTTCCCGTCACTTTATTCTTCCGACAGTGCGAAACTTGCCCCGACAGTTGCAAGCTTTTCGGTGCGGGCATCTTCCAGCAAGGCAGCGGCGGCGCGGTTGCCGCTGGCGACCGCTCCTTCCATGCTATCATAAAACCGCTGGCGCGTATAGCCGCCAGCGATGTACAGATTCGGGATGGGCGAGTGCTGGCCGGGGCGCAGGCGGTTCAGCCCCGGCTTGGGCCAATAGACCGACTGCGGGATGCGCACAACGGTTGCTTTGGTGATCTTCACGCCGACGGTGCGGCGGGGAAAGACGCTCTGGATGTCGCGCCATACTTGATCGATGATCGCTTTATCATCCCAGTCAAAGAGGTGTTTCGCCGGCGCGACCACCGCTTCGATGCGCGACCTGCCGCCGACGGCATAATCCGGCGTGGTGTTGCCGAGATCGGCATAGACAGGGATGCAGCCGTCCGGGCAAAAGAGGATGTTGTCGATGCCCGTCACTTGCTGGTCGAACCACAGTTGTGCGGTGATGACCGGCACGCCCTCGAACTGCGCCAGGTTAGCGAAATACGCATGCTCGCGCTTCCACTCAGCGGGGATCAATTTGTTGAGCTGATGCACCGGCAGCGCCAGTACGAAGGCATCTGCCCGCGCTTCGTCGCCGTTTGCCAGCCGCACGCCTGCAACACGCCCGGCGGCGTCAAGGATGAGTTCCCGCGCCTTCGCTCCGGTGCGAATGGTGACGCCGCGCCGCGCGAGATCCGCCGCGATGGGACCGATGAGTGTGTCTTGCGGCGAGCCGGAAAGGAAGCCCATGCGCGACGCGCCGTTCTCGCGCAGGAAGATCCCGGCCACGTCCAGCACCACCCGCGCCGAGATCTCTGGCGGTGGGACGAATTTCAGCGCCAGTGCCATCGGCAGGAACATCTTTTTCAGCATCTTTTTGCTGATTCCCTGCTGCAAATGCCATTCCTCATAGGTCAAGGCGTCTTGCTGCTCGTAATAGTCGTCGCTGCTGAGCACGATGCGCGGCAGGGCGCGGGCCAGCGTCAGCTTTTCCGGCCAGGAGAAATATTTGTTGCGAAAGACGGTGGGCAACAGGTGCATGGGGCTGGGCAGCGGCCAATTCTCGAAATCGAAATGGTCGCCGCCCGCCAGGGTGTAGCGCAGCACGTGCTGCTTCCACAGGATGTTGTCATAGATCCCGACGTCACGCATCAGGGTGAAGATCTCGTCATACGCGCCGAAAAAGACGTGCAGCCCGCTCTCGATCCAGTCGCCGTCAGCGTCGCACCACGACGACACCTTGCCCCCCAGCACGTCGCGCGCTTCCAGCAGTTCGACCTCGTGGCCCGCCATCACCAGCTTGCGCGCCGCCGCCAGCCCCGCCAGCCCGCCGCCGACCACCACCACCCGCGCCCGTTGCTCCCCAGCTTGCATCTCACTCATTCCTCTTTTATCTTTATCTTGATGCTATCGTCCATTCGAGATTATAGCAAATGCAGAAGCGGTTGTGCTAAGGTTTGTCGATGCTTTGCATACGGGATGAATAAGCACTGCCCTTGATGGCTGGTAGATAATGTGGGCATGCAACTTCTCTAACAATAATTCAATTGTCCCTGCTACCAAGAGGTGCCCTATGACGAAGCCATCACCGCTACTGAACCAAACGCCGTCAAAGAAGATGACAGCATATATGATAATTGCACTTGGCGTAGTGATGCTCATTACGATTATCCCCATGCTGCTTTTGCCTTTTGTTATACCTGCTCTTTGGGCAGCAAAGGACGTTGTGATCTTTGTCAGCTCCATCAGTTTTTTCGTGGGACTAAGTCTGATAATCCTGTTCTTAGGACGATTCATGCTGCGCAAGGCCATTGTCCTGGAGCAACGTGAAGCAAAACGCCAACGCATTATAGAAGACTCAGCAATTGAATTCCTGACCCAGTCACCAGTGACGCAGCCTATGCTCACATTACCATTGACTGTTCGGCTGCGCGCACGGCTCTGGTTCAAAATCTTTACAAGCCTGCTCGCAATCTTGTGCTTAGGATTATTAGTGCTAGAGATTCTTGGTGGCGCGCCCTTGCTAACAATTATAGGTGCTGTTGTAGCTGGATCCAGTGTCATTATCCCTGCTCTTCTAGCATTTGGCCCTATGGGATTGATCGTCAACGACGAAGGCATTTCTCAGAAAACACCACTGGGCATCCTTTCCAAAATGAAATGGCAGAATGTTCGCACAGTTGCGCTTGCCGGACCACGTACCCATACGCTACCTGTTGAGTTTGAAGTCACTGACAATCGCACATTTATCGTGGTTTCATGGTGGCGACTTCCCCCAAAGGGCTTCGCACAACGGTTCGGTTACCTTCCGCCGCTGCCAACAGAAGCCTATAACCAGCAGATAGACGCTGTTTTGGCCTATGTGCTGGAACGCACAGGCTTACCCTTGCATGACATTCGCGACGACTGATACTTTACACTACGCCGCGCGCTCCATTTCACCCTGCGTCTGCTGCATCATTTGGCAGAAGGCGCGGACGACGGTGGGATCGAACTGCGTGGCGGCGCAGCGACGCAACTCTGCCAGTGCGTGCGACACAGCGCGGCATGATTGATATGCCCTGCCGGCGGTCATGACGTGATACGCATCCGCGACGGCGATGAGGCGCGCGGGCAAGGGAATACGCTCGCCCGCAAGCTTGTCGGGATATCCCGCGCCGTCCCAGCGTTCGTGGTGGTGGCGCACCGCCGGGGTTAGGTGTCGCAGCGTGGGTAGCGTCGCCACGATCTCCGCGCTCAGCACCGGATGCCGCCGCATCGCCAGGTGCTCGCTGTGGGTGAGCCTGCCCGGCTTCTGCAAGATCCGCCGCGCGATGCCGAGTTTGCCGATGTCGTGCAGCAACGCCGCCCGGCTCGCCAACATCCTTGTCGCTGCGTCCAGCTGCATCTCCATCGCAAGCTGGTGCACCAGTTCGCGCACGGCACAGGAATGGGCATAGGTGGCGGCATCGTGTTCCGCCAGCAAGCGCAACAGGACAGCATGATCCAACTGGCAGGTCAACTCGTTCAGCATCGGGGATGGACTCGCTTTCCCTGGTCTCTTTTTCAGCATACATCGCCGCCCTGCAGGGGCAATCACAATCCATAAAGCACATGCCGGGCCATACCAGAAAAAGAACGAGACGCGAAGATAGACGAGGGAAAGATGTAGTATTGTCGATCTCCCCTCAATAAAGATCTTTGAAAAGAATCTTTGCGTCGCTTCAAAACTCTTCGCGTCCTTCGCGTCTCGTCCTTTTCACTCATAGCGCAGCACATCGAGCGGGCGGACGCGGGTCGCGCCCCAGGCGACGAGCGCGGCGATGAGCATCGTCACCAGCACGGTCAGGCCGATGATGCCGCCGGCCAGCACGGGGCTGATGAGGATGGTGACGCGAAACACCAGCAGGCTCAACGCCACGATGACGCCCAGCACCAGCAGCAGCGCCACCAGCGACCCCAGCAAACCCACCAGGCCGTTTTCGATCAACACCATCGCCAGCACAGAGCGGCTGGTGTGACCGACGGATTTCAGAATGCCGATCTCGCGGCGACGTTCCACCATTGCCAGAGCGACGGTGTTGGCGATGATGATCAGCCCGGCGATCAATGCTAACGACGCGATGGCCGAGAGCATGATGATCAGATTGTTCAGCACGCGGTCGATGATCTGATTGAGATCGGTGACGCTGACGATCTGCGCCGAGGGGAGTTGCCGGTCCAATTGCTCGCGCAGTGCGGGGATCTGGTTGGGGTCGGCGCGCAACAAGAAGATGTCGCGCTCCAGCCCGGTGCCGAGCGGCGCAATGGCTGACACGTCGCCCAGCACCTCACCCGGCACGAAATCGGTTGTCTGCGCGCGGCTATAGAAGCCGACGATGGTGAGCGCGCGTTGCATCTTGCCCAGGGGATTGCGCTCCACGATGGTGTCGCCCATGTTCAGCGAGAGCGGCGGGCGGCGCAGCAGATCGTTGACGACGATGTTGCCCGTGCAGGCATCCGAGGCTTGCAGATTGCGGCCATAGTCGATGCTGACGGCGGGGATATCGTTCGGATTGCCGCTGCCGACGTGATAGCCTTCGGCGAGGCTCAGCACTAGCAAGATCGCGTTGCCCCGCGCAATGCCTGAATCGCTGCCGCCGCCTGCGCCTGCCTGGGCCAGCACGGTGGCGATGTCGCGCCCGCCCACTTCCACCGGCTGCACCCGCGCCACAGTGGCAACGATGGTGCGGCTGGGATCAATCCCCGGCGCGCCAGCCAGCGCGTTGCGCACCTGAGCGTCTTGCTGTGGCGGCACCACCACGAACAGATTATGCGCGAAGAGCGTGTTCAGTGTCGTGTCAATGGTCGCCTGGATGCCTTTGCCCAGGATCACCACCATGCCGATGGCGAAGACGCCGACGAAGAGCGCGGTGAGCGTAGCGGTGGTGCGCGCCCGCTGGCGACCCATGTTGCGATAAGCCAACATCACGGCGGTCTTCCACGCGCGGGGCATGAACATGATGGCGCTGTCGCCCAGCACGGCCAGCAGAAAGACCAGCGCGCCGCCACTCAGCGCCAGCAGAATCCCCGCCGCGCCCAGTTGCGCCTTCACCGGCAAAGGAATCGCGCCGGAAAGTGCCAGGGCGGCAACGTTGCTGCCGGTGAGGCGGCGTGCCACGAAGACCAGGGCTGCGCTCAGCATCGTTGCGACGATCAGCGCGGGCAGCAGCCATCCCAGCATGCCCCAGCGCGGACGATCATAGACCGGCAGGCGCGCAATCAATGCCACCAGCGCGCCGAAGCCCAGCGCCAGCAGGGCAATCACGCTCACCCCGGCATAGACCACCATCGTCGCCGTCGCCAGATCGCCCAGAATCGCCCCCGACAATGCAACGAACAGCAGCGAGAGCAATCCCAGCAGCGCGGCGGTGAGGGGCCATGCGGTGCCGGCTCCGGCGGCATCGTCGCGCAGCACGGCCAGCGGGCGCACGCGGCTGGCCTGCACGATGGGCAACAGCCCGAAGATCAAGGCGGTGATGATGCCGACAACCGGCGCGGCGGCCAGCGTCACTGGGTCCAGCGGGATGGTGAGATGCAGGAAGAAGGCTTGCTCCACCACCGAGCGCACGGCATAGGCCGCGCCGATGCCCAGCAGCGTGCCGAGGATGCTGCCCAGCGCGCCCAGCAGCGCGGCTTCCAGCCCAAAGAGCAGATAGAGATCGCGCTGCACATAGCCCGCCGCCTTGAGCATGGCGATCTCCACCCGGCGACGGCGCAGCAGCACCTGCATCGTATTGATGATGCCCACCCCGCCGATGAAGAGGGCCAGCAGGCCCACGATGCGCAGGAACAACTGGATCGATTCGACATCATGCCGCCGCAGGTTCAGTTCGTCTTGCGCGGTGACGACGGTGGCGGTGGGGAAGCGCTGGCGCAGTTCATCGCGCAAGCCGTTCAGGTTCGCCTGGGGCGCGGTGAGCATGACGGTGGTGTATTGCGCGGGCGGGACCTTGCCCCCGGCCACCGGCACATTCGCCAGCGCCGCGCGGCTGAGGATCACCTGCGGGCCATGAAACGCGCCGCCATCCTGAAAGATCGCCGCGACGGTCGCCGTCACCACCTGCCCGTCGCCGGTCTTGATCTGATAGCTGTCGCCCAGATGTCCACCAAGCTCATCTGCCACGTAGCTGTTCACGGCAATGCTGCTGCCCCGCACCACATCTTGAATGCGCAGGTCGTGGCGCGGCGCGGTGAAATCTGCCTGGCCGGCCAGAGGGAAATTCGCCGAGGCGACGACGAGATCGAACGGGACGACGCGCCCATCAGGAAGGACGATCAGCGAGGGCGTCTCATAGGTGGTGGCATAGTCATCGATGCGGCCCGTTTGTTTATAGCGGTCGAAGATCGCCAGATCGCTCTGGTGCAGCGGCAGCAGGATGGTGTCAAGGCGCAGATCGCCCCCATTGGCTTCCACGATGTTGCCGGTGAGCGCCTGGTTGATGCTTAAGCCCACCAGTTGCAGCGCCACAATCGCCATCACGCCCACCGCGATGCAAAATGCCCCCAGCACGGTGCGCTGCCCGCCGCGCCTCAGCGATCTCGCCGCGTAACGCCAATAAAATCCCCTCCGCATCGCCGCTCTCTTCCCTCGCTATCATGTCAAGTTCCTCTGGAATTATAGCGAGGCGGACAGGATGGCGGCTATGATGAGGATAACACATGGATGAAAATGACTGCTGCTGGACCGCCAGAGGCTAAACCCCCTGGCGCGGGAAAGAACCCCTTTCGCGGCTATGTCTGATGGTCTTCCATGTGGCTCAACGCTCGCGCGGTCGCCGCCCCTTTGTGCCCGATCTGCCGTGTGCTGCCGGCGGAGATCCGCCACGCCCGGTGATGGCGTCGGCCTCGCCTGCGCGCCCGTGTTGCGCCAGCCATGCCCGTGCCTCGGCGTGCAAGGATTTCAGATTGGGGCTGGCGGCAATCATCATCCACATCGCTGTTTCAGGGTCCATCGTCGTGTCGGCGGGCCACTGGCCGCGTTCGATGAGGAACGCGCGTAGCTTGCGTGGATCGCGCTCGACCAGCACGGCGTCGAGGTCGCGCCGGAAATCGCTATAATTACTGGACATACTGCTACCTTTCCACCATTTCACGCTGATCCTCGGCATCGCGCTTGCCAGAGTGATCGTATACTACGCGCAACACATGCCGCCACGAAATGACGTCATTCACGCGCCACACAGATAGGAAGGCCACACATGCCACGCAAACCACCGCCGAAACGGCCAGCGAAATCCGCTGCGTCGCGTCCAAAGAAGCCACGCGATCCGCTGGTGCTCCTGGCGCAACAGCCGCGCCAGAGCAACCTCACCATCACGGGCGGGCGGCGCACCCTGCAAGCAATGCTGGAGGACGAGCAGGGCAACCCTGTTCACGCGCAAGTTGTCTTTTGGGCAGATATGGCAAGCCACACGGTCTATGGCAGCGGCATCGTGCCGTTGGAGCGCAGCGCAGACGGTGGGGCGAGCGAGGCGATTGACATCCTCATCGAAGGCTTGCAAAAACCCGGCGCAGGTGATGACGACATGGCCGCCATGCTGCGCCCAGACGTGCCACCGGGGCTGCCCGGCAAGATCGTCGTGGCCGATCCACCCCTGGCGGTGAAGCTCAGCGCCCGTTTCGCTCCCTATCACGTCACAGTCGAGAACGCTGATGATCTGCCGGAGATGGATGAACTGCTAGGCGAGATGCTGGAATCGCTGGGGTTCGGTCCCAACGGCGAGCCGCCCCCGCCGTTTGCCTGGGATCTGCCGCAGGAGACGGCCACCATGCTCTATGCTGCCGCCGCGAAATTGTGGAAGCGTGCTCCCTGGGATCTGTTGCTCGAATATCCGCCGGTGGAGATCACGCTCGGCGCGAACGGCCCCGCGCCCGAAGTGCCGGTGCTGTATGCTTCGGTGATAAGCGATGACGAGTCGATGTTCGGCGTCACCTTCTTTTACGCCGCCGACGGCTATGAGGCGTTGCTGAACCAGAGCATGCCAGAGGGCGACCAGCAAGCGCGCTATGATGAGATCATCCAGATGATGCGCGAGCAAGGTTTGCCGGTGGATATGATCCCGCCGCCGCTGCTGCAAAGCATGATCGACGCGGCGTTGGGCGAAGATGCCGCGCCGAGCTTCGAGGATGTGGCACAAGACGCGCTGACCTGCTTTTACGCCAACCGCGCCGAGGTGGACCGGACCTATCTAGCGTGGATGGACGCTCGCGGGGTGCGCGCGCCGGCCAAGAAAGCCGTCCCCAATTTCTCGCGCACCTTGCCCGGCCAGCAGCCACACCAGCCTGACGAGCGTGAAGCTCGCGCCCTTGCGCTTGCTCTAGATGCCCTGGCCCAATTCTGCACCCACTTCAAAGCCCAACTGGATGCCGGTGAGCCGCCCCCCGCTGGCGTCCCGCTAGAAATGACCGCCCATGTTGCCGGCATCGCCATCCCTGTCAGTTACACGCCTGAAGACGAAGAAGATGTTTTCGAGGAAGAATTGGACGAGGAGGGGGAAGACGAGCGGGAGGGATAAACCCGCTTACAGCCAAGCGGGGTTTCTGTTCCGAGCCGGGAGGTTGAACTCCCGGCGATCGTATCTGGCAAGAAGGGACGAAGCGTGTCGTGACGGCTATTCGGCCATCTCGGCGCGGGGGGCGGGCTGCGCCTGATTGGCCTTCCATTCGCGCCACTTGGCGAGAAGCTGCTTCGACATGCTGAGTTCGATGCCGCGCTCTTCGGCGAAGGATTTGATGGTGACTTTCTTGCCCTGAGCGCGCATGCGTTCCACGTCGGCATCCACAGCGCGCATGACGTGCTCGCCGTCGGCATAGTTGCGCAGCAGCGTGCTGGCGCGGGGCATGCCGGGGCGGATGGCTTCGTGCTCGCCGCTGACACCGGTGTTGCCCAGCAAGGTCCCCTGCATGGGGCGTGCGCTGAACTCGCCGGTGGGCGCTTCAAAGACCTCGTCGCGCGGGGCGGCGCTGACGGAATAGGACATGCTGGCGGCGGCTCCCTGGACAATCGCGTGCTCGCCGCTCTCGGTTGTTTCCTCGGTGTTCCAGCCTGCCCGGCGCTCGCTCAGGCGGCGAATGCTGGCGGAAGGCAGCGCCACGATGCGCTCTGAGGTGGGCGGCGCGTCGATGACGTTTTCCGGCTGCTGTTCTTCCTGCACTGTCGCTTCCGGCTTGCCGGTGAGCTGCGCGCGTGCGGCGCGGGCAGTGGCAGCCAACCCTTTCAATTGGGCGGCGCGCACCTGGGCATTCGCTTCGGCGCGCAGGCGCTTATATTCCGCTTCCTGCTTCATGCGCTCGATCTTCATCGCGTGCGACTCTTGCTCCTCGGCCAGCGACTTCTTGCCGACGGCGGGCTGGACGATGGCCCAGAAGAGACCCCAGAAGGGCGGCGCAACCGAAACGAGGATCATCGTCAGGCTGAAGCCGCTGGAATGGCTGGTTGTGGTCAGCCAATTATCCGTTTTGAATGACACGAACTTCTGCGAGCGATATGCCAGCGAATTCCAGGTGGTGATGCTGGTGGCGATGATGACGCCGAACCAGCACATCACGGATTGGAACTTATTGCCCTTGATCCAGTGCCACGGAGCCAGCACAGAACACAACCAGGCCATGCCAACAATGCCGGCAGCCAGGAAACCCCACAGGACGATGTAAAACACCGTCAAGACGTTGAGGTTGTTGTAGTCGATTCCCGCGCCGTCGCTGTAGACGTAATAGTTAAAGAGCATGTCCGGCACGTACAGGACGATGGGGAAGATGTAATAGATTTTGGTCAGCCATCCTGGCAACGGCAGGGCTTCTTCACCCTTGTTCTGTGCCTGTGCAAGATTCGCATCACTTGACGTTGGTTGTGTCATGACAAGACAAATCCTCCTTGCGCCAGGGCGATCTCAGATACCTTTTTCGTCGCCCGCGCAGTTTTGCAAGCTGGCCCATTATGTAGTTGCGCGCCTGCTGTCGTGGAGATCGTTTCTCTATGCCGCATGCGTCCGCGCGGCACCGCTGGCCTGCGATATGATCTCCACCCGCCGTCAATCCCTGATCGGCCCCTGAATTCCGGCGCGTGAATCAGTGCGCGATGTCCAATCCGGTGTGTCACCTGGTTTACCGGCGCGCTTGCAGCCACGTTTCTTGCTGGCCCGTGACCGGCGCGCGGTGGATATGTGGACAACCGGTGCATAAGTCCGGTGGATAGCGTGATCCCAGCTTACCAGATTGCCTGTACAACAATTCTGTCTGATAGCCCATATGGGAGGACTATCCCAACCATTTTACCTAAGAGGAGAGAGCCGACAAGGAAGAAAGCCATTTTTCTGTCAAGGGGGCATTTTGGTCTAGCCCGATTATACAAGGACTTTTGGGGAGTGCGCATGGTCCCTGGTCTGTTGACAACCGACGTGAACAGGAACATACTACTCTCTTGGAATGTAGAACGTTCGAGCGAACAAAAGTAACCGGTGATGGCGACGAGCGGGAAGGAGCGGCGAAACATGCATCGGGTGTATGGCGTAGCGATCAAGAAGGGTGGCCAGGGAAAGTCCACGACGGTGACGACGCTGGCGCGGCTGTGCGCGCTCTATGGCGCGCGTGTGCTGGTGGTGGATCTTGCCCAGCCGGGAACGGCTTCGACCGGGCTGCGCGACAGTTGGCCCAACGTGCCGCACGGCACCTTGAGCGAACTGCTGGATCCCTTTTGCCTGTTGCAGCCCCAAGATTTGCCGCATCCCGACGACGTGCTGGCGGCGCTGGACGCGCTGCACCTGCCCGTGCCGCTGAACGCCAAGCCAAGCTGGGGCGGCGGACTGATGGCACTGCTGCCCTATGATGAGGGCCTGGGATTCGTCGCTCGCCGCTTGCAATCGCCCTATGTCATCGACGGCATCTTGCGCAGCATGGACTCCGCCTTCGACATTATGCTGATCGATTTCCCCGCAGAAGAGAGCATTCTGCTGGATAACGCTTTGTTGGCGACGGACCGCGTCATCATCCCCTTCATGGCCGATGCGTCATCCCTGGAAGGGATGGATGCGACGTTGCGCTTGCTGCGTCGCGGGCGCGAGGGCAACGCTCGTGCCACGTTGGGGGGCATCATCCTCACCCACTGCGAGCCGCGCAACAAGCGCGCTGGCGACATCGTCAATACGCTGATCCATTCCGGCGAGGTCGAGGGCGAGAATCTGAAAGAGCGGCTGTTCCCGTTCGCCATCCGCGCGAGCGATTTCTTTGACCACGCTTTTCGCTATGGCGAGCCGGTGTGGGAGCGCACGCAGGATCAGCGCGTGTGGGCCGGTTATGTGCTGCTGGCCGAATGGCTGCTGGCCGATGCCGGTCTGGAGCGTTTGATCCCCAACCGGCGGTTCGCCGCGCTGCTTGATGACGACACGCGCATCATGGATACCGCTGCGGTCGCCGCCGGCACCGGCACCGGCGAGGCGCGCCTGCACGACTTCCGCCTGGTGCACGCCCCTCAGGCACCGTAGGGGCGCGACGCTCAAGTTTTCTGAATGCTCATGTAGAGAGGATATGGTGAAACAGTCGCACTCTGATAAGGGTGAGGACCTTCCCCAGAGTAAGCAGCTTCAGGGTCGCCCGCTTCGTCGATGCGGTCGCTGCCAACCCTAGCTAGCCAAAGTTTGAACGGCTCGGCATTCGGTGAGGGGATTGCCTGAACAATGCGCAACATAATCTCGGTGTTAGCACAGTCGATCTTGTAGTATTTTCCGTCGTTGCGAGATTGGAGTCTCAGTGCGTGACAATCTGTCACGATCTGAGAACCCTCTTCACGAAGACGTTGTTTCAACTTACGCCAATATACTTGGGCGGCTTTATCGTCGCGCTCTGTAAGCGCTGCAACGACATCAACGATGGCGAACCACCATTCGTCTTGAAACCAAACTTTGCGGATATTGCGACCCTCAAACAACGCTGGTGTGTCTGCCATGCCTGTTTCCCTTCGTACTATCCTCGCTTGCTTGTGGTGCTACCCCTGGCCGCGTTCCTGGCGGTGTTGTTCCAGCAGCTTTTCCTGATGGCTGCGCTCGGCTTTCAACGCCGCGTTGAAGATCAGCGCGATCAGCGTGGCGGCGATGGACGCGATGATGGTTGTTCCTATGAAGCCGACGGGGATGGTGTTGGAGTGCGGCAGCGTAATGAATTGCAGCAAGAAATTGAGGATGAACTGGGCGGCGATGGCTCCCAAAATGCCCAGGACGAAGTTCCCCAGCAGGCACCCCAGCTTGCCGCGCACAATGAAACTGGCGACCGTGCCGGCAATGGCCCCCGCGAAGAGATATGAAAAACAGGTCGTCAGCGGATCGCTCCCGCCGAAGGTGATGTTCGCTGCCAGAACCACGTGACCGGGCATATATTCCTCACTTTCTATGGCTGGGCGCGCATCCGCTATTGGTTACTCCGCGCCGCTTTCCGCTGGAGATGACAGGCGCAGCAAGAGACCGATCATAATGAAGTTGATGAGCACCGAACTGCCCCCATAGGTAATAAACGGCAGCGGAATGCCCGTAAGCGGCATCAATTTCAGATTGCCGGCCAGAATGACGAGCGTCTGAATGGCGAAGATGGAGCCGATGCCCCCCGCCAGCAGTTGCTCGAACGTGTCGCGGGCGCGGATGGCGATGCGGAAGCTGCGATAGATGAGCAGCATGAAGATGCCCAGCACGGCGAACAAACCAGCCATGCCGAACTCTTCGCCCACCGCTGCCGCCACGAAGTCGGTCTGCACGGCGGGCACAAAGTAAGGATGCCCCAGCCCCAAGCCTTCACCCAAGATGCCCCCGCTGCCCAGCGCGATCAGCCCTTGCACGATCTGATAGCCCTTGTTCGTCGCCACACCGGGATCAAACGCGGTGGAGACGATGGCCACGCGGTCGCGCACATAGCTGAACAGGTTATAGGCAATGACCGCGCCCACAGCGAAGCCGCCCAGGCTATACCAGACATACATCATGCGCCCGCTGGCCAGATAAATCATCGAAACGAAGATGCCAAAGATCAGCAGCGCCACACCCAGTTCGCGCAACACCACGAACATCAGCAGCGACACCAACAGCATGATGATCAGCGGCCCCAGATGCTTCAAGGGCGGCACGCGGATGGGGAACGTGCGATTGCCGATCTTTAGCGGCGCGGCATCAGCCAGAATCTCGCGGTTCTCGGCCAGATATGCAGCATAGAAGATCACCAGACAGAGTTTCAGCAACTCGGAAGGCTGAAAGACCAGGCCGCCAATGCCCAGGTTCAACTGGTCGTGCGTGGGGCTGTCGAAACTGATGTTGTGCGCGTGCACCACCGTGATGCCCACCAGCACTAATCCCACCAGTGCCCAGGTATATTTATAGAGGCGCAGCCAGCGCGTGGAGCGCGTGGCCCAGACAGTGGCGATGCAGAAGCCGATGCCCACCAGCACCCACGCCAACTGTTTGATGCCCAGATTCGAGATCCCCAGGTCCGGCCCCAGGCGCGTCGCTTCCAGCACGCCGATGGAAGCCAGCATGCCCGCGATGGGCAGCAGCGTGCGGTCCGCGTTGGGCACCAGCCACGACAGAGCCACGTGCGTCGCAAACAGCGCCACAATCAACAGCAACTGTGGGCCATACAGGTCAACCGCCGGCAGATTATGCAGGTTGATCTGGTTGAACTGCTTGCCGTTGTTATGCGCGCTGATCAACTGCAATTGCAGCATGCCGAGCAAGATGAACAGCGAAGGCATGATCAGCAAAAAGAGTTCCGACCAGCGATAGCGCCGGATATCAAAGACATTTTTCACGGCTTGCTGCATCAGCAACGTCCTCCCTTGCTCACGGCACAATGCGGAACCGCACATCGCCCACGCGCAAGATGTCGCGCGGCCTGACGGCAACGGGCTTTTCCGGCGGCAATTGCTGGTCGTTCAAAAAGGTGCCGTTGCGGCTTTTGAGATCTTCCACCCAGAGCGAATTATTGCGGAAAAAGAGGCGCGCATGTTCCATCGACACCAGATTGCTTTCCAGCACAATCGTGTTGATGGGCGCGCGCCCGATGGAGGTGGGCGAGACGATATCCAACGTAGACCCAGGCGCGAGCGGCGCGGAGCCGCTATCCACCACCACCAGATGCCCGATGACCTGGTTGGCGGCCTGGCTGAAGGATTGCACTGCCGCCACGCGCAGATCGCGCCGCGCCACCAACACCACCTGCAAGATGAACAGATAGAGGACGGCGACAGAGGCAACGCGCAGGACGAGCAGAAACTCCTCAAAAGTCAAAGACATACGACAACGTTACCTCCGCTCAAAGACGAAACTATAACTGCCAATGCCGATGATATCACCGTTGCGCAAGATGGCCTGGCGAGTGAGCATGCCGTTGACCAGCACGCCGTTCAAGCTGCCCAGGTCATAGAGCACGAACTGACCGCGCTCGAACCGAATTTCGGCGTGATAGCGCGAGACCCGTTCTTCCCTGATGACTATATCATTGGACTTATGCCGCCCGATATGAATTACCTCACGATTCAAAGGGTAGGTGTGCCCTGGTCCCTGTGGGGTGCGCAATACCAGCGCCGCATCGGGGATGATGCCGCTCACCTGCACGTTCGCCCCGCCGGCGGGCTGATTCTGCGGCGCGATGACCTGGGTGAAATCCGGCGCGTCCGTCCCGCCGAGATTCGGCGAGGTAGGATTGGCTCCGCCCTGCGCGCCGCCGGCCATCGCCGCCTGCTGAGCCGCGTCGATGAAGCCCGTCTCGATGCGCAGATCACCCTTGCCCAGCTTGGGGTCCACTTCAATGGTCACCACCGGCGTGGTCGTCATCAGATAGCCTCGCTGCTTGGCCACCGCCAGCAGGCCGTCTTGCAATTGCAATTTCAGCAGGTTGGCATATTGACGAATGTTTTTGAAATCTGCTTCACTGACATAGAGACGATAGAGGTTCGGTGCGCGGCGCGTGCCGCCGTGCAGGACGACATTCTCATCCATCGCCCGCTCAAGTTTGCGCGCGATCTCCACCTTTTGCAAGCCGGTGCGAAAGAGGCGCGAAAACAGTCCTTCCACCGAGCCTTGCAGGAAATCTTCCAGCCGCGAGACCGCATTGCGATTCTGGCTCATGTTGCTGCCCCCGTTTCTTGCCCATCCAAGATCCGCCGCGCTGCGGTGACATCCTCAGTCATCTGCGCGACAAGCGCTGCGGTGCCGGCGAAGGCGCGTTCCTCGCGCAGCCACGCGATCATCTCCACACACAAGACATGCCCATACAGATCCGGATTCACATCCAGCAGATGCACTTCCACGCGGCGATCCGTGCCGTTGAAGGTCGGGCGAACGCCGATGCTGGCCGCGCCTTGCCAGATCAGGTGCGGCGTCGCGGCATCCCACGCGCGCACGGCATAGATGCCGTTGGCTGGGATCAGTTTCAGCGGGTCGATCGCCATATTCGCCGTGGGGAAGCCTAACTCGCGCCCGCGATGGTCCCCATGCACCACCTCGCCGCGCAGGAAATAGGGCCGTCCCAGCAGCTCCGACGCGCCCGCCACGTTGCCCTGGTCCAGCAGCCGGCGAATGCGCGTGCTGCTGATCGGCATGCCGGCATCCTGTCGCCGCATCACACGTTCCACGTGGAAGCCGTGCGTCGCGCCATATGCCGCCAGCCAATCCATCGTGCCGGCGCGGTTGTGGCCGAGCGAAAAATCATCACCTTCCACCAGTGCCACCAACGGCATGCGCGCCTGCAATTCCGCCATGAAGCGCTCCGGCGGCCACTGTGCCATCTCGCTGCTGAACGGCAGCGTCACCACGTTTGCCACGTTCCCCAGCGCGGCGAATGCGGCGATCTTCTCATCCGGCAGCATCAAGCATCGCACCGGCTGTTCCGGGTGAATGACCGCGACGGGCGGGGGCCAGAACGTGACCACCGTAACCGCTGCGCCCAGCCGCTCCGCCACCTGAGCCGTCCGCGCCAGCAAGAAGCGATGTCCGGCATGCACGCCGTCAAAAACACCCACCGAAACCGCCTGTGGGCGCGTGAGCGCGAGACCGTCCAGACCGGCAAAGCTCTGCATAACGCATTCCTGATGTCTCTGAATCTCTGTATCATCGGGGGTGACACTCTATCGTGTCTCAACAACCATCCCCAAAATTGCGGTTGTGTTCAGACGTATCCTACCACAGCCGCGCGTTCCTTGCCAATTGCCATGCCACACGCAAGGGGGCAACCATGTGGCGTAGTGTCAGGGCAACCACACGGGATTGCCCCTAGCGGAATCCAGTGGTGCGTTAGCCCGTAGGGGCAATGGCATTCCTCGCCTGCCTTCTATCGGCTCATCTTGCCATGTGGTGTGCAGGGGCGATGCCTTGTGGTTGCCCCGTCTCTTTCTACGCTCGCCCTGCCCTCCGAACCCGGCGCTCTTGCGTTGCGGCTGATCCGTGCAATAGGCTGTTATGGAGAAAGACGAGGAAACCAGCATGAATAGCACGGCGAATCAGGTGAAACGGCGCGTGGCGGCGGTGGATATCGGCAGCAACACGGTGCATCTGGTGATCGTTGATAGCAACGGTGTGAGCGATCTCACAGTGGTTGGCCGGCAAGTGGATCTCGCTCGTCTGGGCGCGGATGTGGCGGCAACGGGGGAGATCGGCGAGCAGCGCGCCGCGCGGGTGGAAGCGACGCTGCGCGCGATGGCCGAACGCGCCGCACAACTGGGAGCCGAGGCGCGGCTGGGCCTGGCAACCGAGGGTGTGCGCGCCGCCCGCAATGCCCAAGCGATGCTCGCGCGCTTCAGCGCCGCCTGGGGCGGGGAAATCGCGCTCATCACCGGCCTGGAAGAGGCCGTGCTGACGTTTTGGGGGGCAACCGCCTCTTTCTCCGGCGGACCGCCGGGGGCTGAAACCCCCCAGCTCGAAAATGCCAACCCTTCCGGGCTGCCAGGAGGCAAGATCGCGGGGCGCACCAGTGGTGGTGGGCAAGATACAGCGTCTTCTGATGGGAGGGCTGGGGAGAAAAGCTTGCCGCGCCTGGGCGTGGGCGACCTCGGCGGGGGAAGTTGCGAGTTCGTTGTAGGGACAACACAGAAGATCGCATATGCAACCTCTTTGCCCCTCGGCTCAGGTCGTTTGGTGGATCTCGTGCAGCCGGCAGACCCGCCGACGGCAGAGCAGTTCGCCGCCATGCTGGCTGCCGCAGGGGAGCGTGTGCAAGCCCTCACCCCACCGGATCCCCCGCTGGACGCGCTGATCGCGGTCGGCGGCACGGCGACATCTCTGGCGCGTTTCCTGGGTGCCGGTGATATCCTCGCGACAGCGGATCTTGACCGCGCCCGTGACATTTTGCTGAGCGCACCCGCGTCGGTTCTGGCCGCGCAAAGCGGCGTGGATGCCGAGCGCGTGCGCATCATTGCCGGCGGCGTGGCGGCGTGGCAGGCCATCATGCAGCGCGTCGGTGCGACGGAACTGCGCGTCAGCGCGAACGGCGTGCGCGAGGGTGCGATCATCGCATGGCTGCGCGCGCCGGATGGTGATTGGCGTGCTGTGGCACGGGCAGCGCTGCCGAATGATATCCCCTCAGACCTCACAGAATGAGCATGGCGTCGCCAAAACTGTAAAAGCGATATCTCTGGTCAATCGCAGTCTGATATGCCGCCAGAACGCGCTCACGGCCCGCGAAGGCGCTGATCATCGCCAGGAGGGTGCTTTTGGGCAGGTGAAAATTCGTGATGAGCGCGTCCGTCACCTGGAAGCGAAAGCCGGGGGTGATGAAAAGCGACGTGCGGCCCGCATAGGGTTTGAGCGGCATCCCCTGCTGGGCCACGCTTTCCAGCGTGCGTACCGTCGTGGTCCCGACCGCCACCACGCGCCCGCCGGCTGCCCGCGTGGCGTTGACAGCATCCGCCGTAGATTGGCTGAGCGCGATGGCCTCGCTGTGCATGTGGTGCTCGCGCAGATCCGTCACCTCGACCGGGCGAAACGTATCCAGCCCGACGTGCAGCGTCACGTGTGCCATCGGGATGCCCTGCGTGGCCAGGCGCGCGATCAACTCCGGCGTGAAATGCAGGCCGGCGGTCGGCGCGGCG
>JAJPKG010000258.1 GCA_021323815.1 Pseudomonadota bacterium | reverse complement strand
GGCGGCGGCTCCCAAGTGGGCTGCGCTGGCATCCCTTGCCGATGCCCAGGCTGGGAAGCGCAATGGCCTGATCACCCCCGCGCTCTATAATCTCTATGCGGCGGATACTGCCGGCACGGGAGTTTCCGGCGTCAGCGCCGGCGGCACTGTCTATTATGATTACGCCCAGCAGGTCAACGGCGCGCAGGTCAACAGCGGCACTATCGTGTTTCACGACATCACCGGCGGCACCAACAGCTTCCCTGGTTTCGCGACAGGCTTCAGCGCCAAACGCGGCTACGATCAGGTCACGGGCCTGGGATCAATGAACGGGCAAGTGTTGGCGGATTATCTCGCTGCGCTGAATGGCAGCGCCCCATCTCCGCCGCCACCCTCGAACAGTTTGGCGGGAACCTATCTGGTGGCGCAGGGATCGAATAAAGCCTATTGGATTTCTGCCGCCCTGGGGGCAGGCGTGTCGCAGCCGTTCGCCAATGGCAACTGGCAGCAGATCGATCCGCTGACGTTTCAGGGACCGCCGGCCATCGCCAGCGCGGGCGGAGGAGCCTTTTGGATCGCAGGGGTCGGCGCGGATGGCACGGTGCGCGTCGGCACGTGGCACGCCGCTGCGCCGTTTGGCGGATGGAGCAGCGTTCCCGGCATTTCATGTCAGGGCAGCCCCGCCGAAGCTTATGCGCAGGGCACGCTCTTCGTTACCTGCATGACGCGCACCGGTGGCATCGTCATCAACGCGCTGAACACCACGTGGAACACCTGGGGCGGCTGGGCGCAGATCGGCGGTGGGCTGACGACTGCGCCGACGATGGCCACCGACGGTACGCACCTGCTGATTCTGGCGCAAGCGCCGCTCTTTCGCGGCGACCAGAGCGATTGGTATACGCTCTATACCATCGGCAGCGGCGTGACGACACAGTGGCGGCGCTTCATGACCACCTGCCAGGCTACGCCCGCTGTCGCCTATCGCGGGGTGGTTACGAACGACTATGCCATCAATTGCATCGCGGGCGACACCGGCGGCATGTGGAGCAACATCCTCAACGCATCTGCCAGCGGCAGCAGCCTGAGCGGCTGGATCAATCTCGGCACGCCGGGTGGCGGCATCATTTTCCACAGTGCCACCGCCGTCACTTCAGATCGTGCCAGCCAGATCTATTTCATCGGGCTGGGCACCAACAACGCCGTTTATCTGGCGACGCTGCCCCTCAGCGGCACCGGTCGCGCGAGCTGGCAACGTCTCTCGCTTCCCGGCATTTTCGCCGGCAGCGCCAGCGCTGATTATTTTGGCGGCTGAGCGCGAAAGCGCGCCACGCTAGAATCATGGGGCGTTTGTTTCTGGCGCGGCGCGCAGCTTGTGGCTAGAACACCTCTTTTTTCCCTCAGCGCGTGGTATGCTCATTGCGGAGGAACAAACTCTTTGTATGGCTTCCATTCGGAAAGAGATCCTGGTTGATGCCACACCGGACCAGGTGTGGGTGGCGGTGCGTGATGTCGGTATGGTGCATGTGCGCCTCATCCTCGGCCATGTCGTGGCTACACGCCTTGAGGGAGATTATCGCATCCTCACATTCCCCAATGGGGGCACTCGTCCGCGAACTCATTGTCGATATTGATGATGAAACGCGCCGTCTCGCGTATGCCGTGATCGCAAGTCGCATGGCGCTCACGCAGTTGAAAGACAGAGCAGATGAACGAAAGGAAACACACCCCATGAGCAATCTCGATGTGGCGCGCAAAGCATTACACGCCCTGGCGGCAGGCGATGTCATCACGCTGAACAGCCTGGTGACGGATGATTTCCAGTTTGCCGGCATCACCCCGCAACCGCTGGGTAAGCAAGAGTTTCTGGAGTTCAGCCAGGCGATTCACGCGGCCTTCCCAGACTTCGCCTTTCACGAGACGACATCCTCTGAGAATGGGGATACGGTGACGATCAAGCACACGATTACCGGAATCCACACCGGCACTTTGAACGCACCCGGCCTACCGCCCATCCCGGCCACCGGCAAACCGATTGCGTTGCCGGAAGAAACATCCGTTTATACGCTCAAGGATGGCAAAGTCGTTCGCATGCAAGCGTATCCCGCGCCCGATGGCGGGTTGACCGGCATCCTGAAGCAGTTGGGCGTTCAGTTGCCAGGATAGTGAGCAGTGATACATGAAACGAGGCCGCTCTAGCAGCGGCCTCGTGAGGTGGAGATGGGGGAGTTGAAATCCTATCCAAGCATCCACACTCGTCCACCTACGTGCATTAGTCGGCTTATTTCTCGCCTTTTTATTCTGTCGTTATAGTACAAAGTCCGTCTCTGCGGTCAGAATGTAGGTGATACTAATTCACGGAGAAAGTGAGAGAGTAGGTTCGAGGGCCGCTCACCACCAGGCGGATTTGATGGCCCCCCGTTCAGCGTGGCGTGACGCCTGGATAAGCCGGTTCATGTTCTAGCCCCATCAGGCCCTCCTGACGCTAGCGCATCCACCAGCGTATGACCTGGCTGGGGCGGTAGCCCACCTACTCCGCTACCTCACCGATGGGGTGGGCCTGCCCGCGTTTCACTACGATCCCCGGATAGCCGCTTCCTTCCCACGCTGGCGCTGTTCATGCAACGCTAACTCTTCCACGCTTGCACCGATGATCTGTTGATCGTTGCGCCGCCTTCTCTCTTGTCCCCTCTTCCTTTCAGTTTATCACTTTCCTCGTGAATGAGTATTAGGCGACGGACGAGGCATGCTGTCGTCCCGTTGTGGCACGCACAACTCTACCCCGATGTCGTGGCGCATGCCCTCAGGCGCGGTTTCTAACCGCCCGCCGGCCCACCCGCTCCAATCGTCTCAGCCACATATGCCGGCGAGGCGATGGTGATTTGCCCCTTCGCGGGGCGGGGCGCGGGACCGGTGCGGCGCAGCGTTTGCAACACAAACTGAAAGCCCTCAATGAAGATGCGGCGCGACATCTTGGATTGCCCCACGCGGCGGTCGATGAAGGTGATGGGGATTTCGGTGACGCGCAGGCGCTTGCGCAACACCTGATAGACCATCTCCACTTGAAAGGCATAGCCCTGCGAGCGGATGCTGTCGAGATCGAGCGCTTCCAGGGTGGAACGGTGATAGCAGCGGAAGCCGGCAGTGCAGTCGTGGACTGGGATGCGCAACAGAGCGCGGGTGAAGGCGTTGCCGCCGCTGCTGATGAAACGGCGCATGGCCGACCAGTTGGGCGTGCTGCCGCCGGGAATGTAGCGCGAGCCGATGACCAATTCGGCTGCTTCCGAGGCGCGCAAGAACGCCGGCAGATATTTGGGATCGTGCGAGAAGTCGGCATCCATCTCAAAGATGCGATCGAAACCATGCGCTATCGCTACCTTGAATCCCTGGATGTACGCCGTGCCTAGCCCCTGCTTGCCAGGGCGGTGTAACACGCGCAGGCGGGGATCGCGCGCGGCAATCTCATCGGCAGCCTGACCGGTGCCGTCAGGCGAATTATCATCCACGACTAAGATGTTGGCCCAGGGGGCGTGCTGCCAGATAGCCGCGACGATCTGCGGCAGGTTATCGCGCTCGTTATAGGTTGGCATGATGATGACGGCTCGAACGGACACAGAATCCCCTCCAACACTGCAACAGTGGCATGATGGTGAGTATAGCAGGTGTTGGTGCGCCGGACAACGATATCCCCGGATTTGGCTTGTAGGGGCGCGATTCATCGCGCCCTGATGGCATCGCGCCCATCTCCCGCTCATCGCGCCCATCTCCCGCTCATCGCGCCCATCTCCCGCTCATCGCGCCCATCTCCCGCTCATCGCGCCCATCTCCTGCTCATCGCGCCCTGATGGCATCGCGCTAGCGCGGGACCACATAGAGCACAAACAGCGCGATGGCCACCCAGCCGGCCACTGTCATCTGAATATGCCGGTCGCGCAACAGCACCTCGGCGGGGTTGCCCCCCATGCGCTTCTGCTGCACCAGATAGAGATAGCGGAAGATGCCATAGATGGCGAATGGAATCGTCACCATCAGCCGCCGGTCGCCTGCCGTCTCGCTCTGGAACGTATAAAGACTATACGCGATGATCGTGGCGGACGTAACAATGGTGATCAATTGGTCCAGCAGCGGCAGGCTGTACTCTTGCAAGATCGCTCGATGTGCCACCGCGCCTTCTTCCAGCGTCAGCACTTCCTGGCGGCGCTTGCTCAGTCCCAGGAACAGCGAGAGCAAGATGGTGCAAAGATAGAGCCAGGGAGAGATCGGCACTGCGACAGCGACTGCTCCCGCCAGCGCACGCAGCACAAAACCGGCGGCGATGGCAAAGACATCCACCAGCACGATATGCTTGAAGCGCAACGAATAGCCCAGTTGCAGCGCGATATAGGCCCCCACCGAGAGGGCGAAGAGTGCCGCGCTGCCGCCCAGGCCGGCATAGGGATCGCTGGTGATGTGCACGGCATGGGCAGCCGGGCGCAATGAGAGCGCGGGTGGCCACACGCGCACGGCCAGCGCCGACGCCGCGCCGTCCAGCGGCAAGCGCGCCAGCATCCCCGCCAGCGCGAATGCAACGAGCGTGGCGCTGATCATGCCACTGATGGCAGCAGGCTTGCTCAGTGCGCCGGAAGCCAGCGGGCGCAGCCGCTTGGTGGGATGCAGCCGGTCGCGGCGAATGTCGAGCAGATCGTTGAAGATATAGATCGCGCCCGACGCCGCGCAGAACGCGACCGCCGCGATGACCGCGCGCAGCAACGCTGCCGGCTGAAAAAGATGCCCCGCGAAAAACACGCCCGCGAAGAGCAGCAGATTCTTCGACCACTCGCGCGGGCGCATCGCCTGGATGACGAGCGCCACCTGCCGCAAACCACTCGCCGGCGCAAGGGGGAAATCCGTCGCCAGCGCGCGCTCGCGGTCCGCTGTCGTTCTCGTCATACAGAATGCTCCACAGAAAGAAAGGACGAGACGCGAAGGACTGAAGATTTGAAGAAGCGCCGCGAAGATTTGAGTGCAATCTCCCCTGCTACCCTGCATCATTCCTTAATTCTTCACGTTTTTTCGTTTCCTTCGCGATCTTCGCGTCTCGTCCTTTTTCTTTTTAATAGATGCGCTTTTGCAACTCGGCGATGCGCAGGATGGTGATCTTATGCTTGTCGGTGCTGATGTAGCTCTTGTCGGTGAAATAGCCCATCACCTTGTTGACGCTCTCGCGCGAGGCACCCACCATCGACGCCAGCTCTTGCTGGGTGATGCGCAGGTCGATCTTGATGCCGTCATCTGTCTCCACGCCATATTCGCGCGAAAGATCCAGCAGTTTCTTGGCGACGCGGCCATAGACATCCAAGAAGATCAGATCTTCCACCATCTGGTTCGCCTGGCGAATGCGCTCTGAGAGGGTTTTCATCACGGCGATGGCGATCTCTGGATGCTCGCGCACCACGTTGACGAAGTCTTGCCGTTGCAGGGTAAAGACCTCCACTTTGTCGATGGCGATGGCGTCGGCGGAGCGCGGCTGGCTATCCAGAATGGCCATTTCGCCGAAGCTGTCGCCGGGACCAAAGACGGCCAGCGCCACCTCTTGCCCCTCGGCGCTGGTCAGGCGGATGCGCACGCGCCCCTCTTTGATCACATAGAGCACCTGGCCGGGATCGTCGCGGTGAAAGATGGCCTCGCCCGCGCGAAACGTTCGCCGGCGCATGGCCTGGCTGATCTGCTGCAAACTGGCGGCATCCAGTTCAGAAAAGAACGAGACGCGGTCGAGTTGCGGTCCCTCAAAGGTATCCGGTGCATTCGTCATCGGCGAGCCTCCTCACAAGGGGCAAGACGCGCCGCACAGCAAACGGCGCGCTGCTGTTTCCCTTGAATTGTACGTCACATCATCTGCGGGCGCAAGTAGCGCGCCATTTCATCGCGCTGTTGCCGCCGTTCCATGACTGTGGGAGGCGGCACGACAACAAATCGACTCAGCTTATGTGAAATCAGCACTGTTGATCCGTATGCCGGATATGGTATATAAGAGAGTGCGATCCATCTTTCCAGGGGAGCACATCAAGCGATCTCCCTAAACATCGCACGTTGAGAGGAGCACTCATGGCACAACCTACCGTTCAGGAACCAAAGGTTCACCCACTGCTCATTGGTGGCGTCTATGGTCTTGTGGCGGCCATCATCCAAATCCTTGTGGTGCAACTGAATCATGCTGCCCTCAAAAGTAACGGGTTGCTTGGCTTTGTCGGCACCGTTTTGATTCCCCTGATCGGGCTGTACCTCGCGGGTCATTATGCGGGCCGGCACCAGCGTTTAACCATGCTGAAAACCCAGGTGACATCCGGCATCCGCTCGGTGTTTGCGGGCACGGGTGCCGGCTTCGCTACCGGCATCGTCTATGTGCTGGTCAGCCTCATCATCAATGCCGTGCTGGGCAACAAGCTGCCTTACCACACGTCCAGCAACAACGCTTTTGGCGATATTCTGAGCACAGCGGGTGCCGTGCTGGGCTTCATTGTCTGGCTGGTGCTGGGTCTTCTTGTTGGATCCATCGGCGGCATCTTCGGCGACTCGCGCGCCCACAAGCAGCTGAAATCCGCCGGGGCGTAAGCCACGTATTATTCAGCATGAGTCGCTCCTTTCCCACGTGAGGAAAGGAGCGATTTTTTTTCTATCGTCCAACGGCACGTGATATACTTCATGGCGTTGCACAGAACGTTCATGCTGTCGCAGTGGCAGCATGCCTGACAGAAAGCGAGCTACATCACGTCGCAAGCGCAAGGCGGACCGCCGCCCATCACTCAAGAGCCGATCATGACGCCGAGCGGGCTGGAATATGCAGATATCGTCGTCGGCACCGGTGCCGAGGCGAAAGCCGGCCAGACGATCCGCGTCCATTACACCGGCTGGCTCACCAACGGCACGAAATTCGATAGCTCTGTGGATCGCGGCCAGCCGTTCGAGTTCAATCTTGGTCGCGGGCAGGTGATCAAGGGCTGGGATATGGGCGTGGCCGGCATGCGGGTCGGCGGCAAGCGTCGCCTCATCATCCCGTCAGATCTCGCCTATGGTCCGCGTGGCGCGGGCGGTGTCATTCCCCCCAACGCGCGCTTGATCTTCGACGTAGAATTGCTGGGCGTGAAATAACCACCAGTGGTGGCCCCCCTCCCCAGCACAGCTGGAGAGGAGGGTGAAGAACAAAGCGTATATGACACGGGAGCGCAAAAAGAAACATGGTGGCCTCACGGAATGAGCTGGTTCCGTGAGGCCATTTGCAGAGACGCCAGTCCGGCTTGGCCGAACGGAGGGGCCGGTTGGCGCTTGAGCGCGGACATTGATTTTCCAATCAATTCCGCCGGCTAGACCTGTGTGGTCTGGCCTGTGTCGCCGCCCTGCGTGCTGGTGGCCGACTGGCTTGCCAGGGCCGCGAGCGCCTGGCGCGCTTGTGCCAGAATGTCTTTCACTTTGGCCAGCGTAGCCGCGTCAGCCTGACCGGCACCAACCGTCGCCATCAACTGATGGCGCAGGGCGATGGCTTCTTGCCACAAGGCCTGCTGCTCGGCGGTGGGGGCTTGACCAAAATGGCCGCCGAAATGCCCACCATGACGCCAGAAACCGTGTCGCGGTCCGCCGAAGGGACCTTCAAAGGGAGGTCGCATAAGATGTGTTCTCCATTTCGTGTGTTCACGCTATATCGCGTTATCTATAAGACATATCTTTTTCGCGCGAATGTCAAGATATATCGAAACGAATGTGTAAAGACACAATGCGGCTGGCGCGAACAGAGCAGCGTCAGTCATGGAGCGCGAAAAAACCGGCGATTATTTCCGTACCATGCTGTGTTTCATCGGGCATGTCTGCTCGTTATAGAGAATGTGGGACCTGGCAAGGATGATCCCGCGCACTTCACGATTGCTGGGAGCAAGACACAGCGATGCCGCACAGGTTTGAGGAACCGATTGAAGATGAGGATACCCTGCGGTTGGCCGGTGCCGGGGAACGAGCGCGCCGGGAACGCGAGTTGCCGCCAAGATCCGCCGGGCGGGGTGGGGAGCCGGATCGCCGCACGTGGCAACCGCTGGCGCTGGGCATCGCGGCGGCGCTCATTATCCTCAGCGGCATGAACCTCGCCTTCACCCTGGCTGATCGCCCTCCGCTCGTGCGGGTGAAGGTGACGACGGCGCAGGCGAGCGCGACGCATACCCTGCTGCCGCTGGTGTTCGCCACTGCCACGCATCACGCGAAGGCGAGTGCCACGCCCGCACCGTTGCCCACATTGCCGCCACCCCCGCCGACGCCCGCGCCGGTGGTGCCGCTGCCGCCGGATCTCCCTTTGCCCACGTTTTGCCCGCCGGCCACGCCGACGCCGACGCCCGCGCCGGGAACGGCAACGATAACGCCCGCGACCAGCACCCCCAGACCCACCCCCACGCCGAACTGTGTGGCATGCCCCTGGCAATTTTCGTCGCAAAGCTACACAACGGCACAAGTGCAGACCGCGCTCATCAATGCAGCGCAGCGCTACCATCTGCCGCGCAACCTGGTCTTTGGCGTGGCCCGGCTGGAAAGCGGCTGGAATCCCTATTTCATTTCCTGCTCAGACGATATTGGTCTGATGCAACTGAAATGGGGCATGTGGCAGAGCATGGACGAGTTGGATGTGCCGGAATGCGGGCTGACGCCGACGACCTACAGTCCCTATAAGCTGCAAGAAAACGCCTACCTGGGCGCGAAGGTGTTGGCGTGGTTGACGTGCTTCTTTTCGTACTGGGGCGGCACCAGTGGTGCGAGCTTGGCGAATCCCGGCAATGGAACCATTGCCTGGTATTACGCTCAGGCACACCTGCCCTATCCCGATGTTGCGCTGGCGAACGGCCAGACGAATCCCAAGAGCTTCTGCGCCGCCGTCTATCGCAATCCCAACAATCCGGCGTATCCGGCGCTCAGCGCGACCGTGCGCCAGACGTGGAGTTGCCCCTATACCGCCACGACCGGCGACAGCACGCTGCTGGACGTGGTGCTCAGCAGCTATAACCAGGGCATCGGCACCACCATCAACAGCGGCATTCAGAACCAGTGGTACGTGAACATTGTTGAGGCAATCATCGCCCAATATGGGCAACAAGACGGCGCGGGGTGACGGAGGGGGGATATTCTTACCGGCACGTCCCCCCCCATTTGCCATCAGCAGGTGTTGGGGGATATACTATTCTGGTCAGAAAAGCAACGCGCTGTTATGCGCTGAGAGTATGATTCCCCTACACACCGGGTTGTTGGAAAGGATCGTGTGCCTTCGATGCCAATGAAGGTGATTTTGTTGCAAGAAGTGCCGGGGCTGGGCAAACCCGGTGATGTGAAGACCGTCGCCAACGGGTATGCCCGCAATTATCTGTTGCCACGCAAGATGGTGACCGCCGCAACACCCGCCGCGCTGGCCACGCTGCAAGAGCGCGTGGCTGCCGAGCAGCGCCGCCAGGAAAAGCTGCGCGCTGAACTGAATGAACTGGCCGAACGCCTGAGCGCCGTGACGCTGACTTTCTCGGTGCGCGTCGGCGGCCAGAATCGCCTGTATGGCTCGGTGACGAATCAAAACATCGCCGAGGCCCTGCGCGAGACGCAGGGCATCATTGTGGATCGCCGCTCCATTGTGCTGAGCGAGCCGTTGCGCTCCATTGGCACTTTCAAGGTGCCGGTGCGCCTGGGGCCGGGCGTCGAGCCGGAGATCACCGTTGAGCTGAAACCTGAAGAGGAGTAGCAGCCATTGCGTTGGAGGGACGCGATAAACCGCGTCCCTTGCCAGTCAGCGTGTCGTTTGAACACGCTCACCTCTCACATCATGCATAGTGGCTGATTTGGCCTCCTTCTCCGGTGAGGGCGACCGGTTCGCCGTTCTCGGCATAACTCTGCGCGGCGGGTGAGGGCGGTGGCTCAGCGGACGTTGACGGCGCGCTGGGCGGTGATAGATCGTGCGCCTGGGGCGAAATGGTCACGGTGGCGGCAGGGCCGGGCGTGGTGCTCTGTGGCGCGGGGCTGTTTTGCGGCGGCGCGCTGGAAACGGGCCGCAGTTCCGATGCCTGCGCCGCGCGGGCTTGATGAACCGGCGCGTGCCGGGCGTGATGCTGGCTGCGAGCCTCGCCGGACTGCGAGTGCAGCGAACCGAAATTGACGGCGGTAACGGCAGGGGTAGCATGCATAGGCGATACCTCGTTTCATCGGGTGCCACCAGCGGGGGAAACTGTGTGGCGCACTCTGAGATATCGGTCCTGTGCAATCGCACAAGATGGCAGGGGGTCCTGATCTTGTGTGGCCGCAGGTCCTATGCGCTTTTTTTCGCGTCCTCTAGATCTTCGGGGTCCAGTTCGGGGTCCAGCGGCAGGGTGGGGGAGCGGATGATCTCGGCATAGAGATCCAGCAGGCCGTCCATGACGTCGGACCACGAGCGCGTGGCAGCCCAGGCGCGGGCGGCGCGGCCCAGCGCGGCGCGGCGGGCGGGGTCGTCCAGCAACGCGGCCAGCGCGGCGGCGAAGTCGCCCGTGTCATTCGGCGCGGCCAGCAAGCCCGTCACGCCCGGTTGCACCAGGTCGCCCACACCCTCGGCCTGGCAGCCGACCACCGGCAGACCGCTGGCCATTGCTTCTTGCACCACCTGGCCAAATGTCTCAGTTGTGCTGGGGAACGCGAAGAGGTCAGCGGAAGCATAAGCCCGCGCCAACGCCTCGCCGCGCAGATATCCTGTGAACGTCACAGGCATGCCGCGCAGCCGCGCCTCGGTTTCCGCCCGCGCGGGGCCGTCGCCGACGAGCACCATCCGCGCGCCGGGCCGTGCCACCCGGCGATAAGCATCCGCCAGGATGTGCAGATTTTTCTCATGCGACAAGCGCCCGGCATAGAGGATGAGCGTCGTGTCGTCATCCGCACCAACCTCGCGCCGCCAGACGGGATCGCGCCGGGTGGGGGTGAAGAGCGCGCTATCAACGCCGCGCGGCCAGAGATGAATGCGCTCGAAACCGCGCATCTCCAGGGCCTTTCCGGTTGAAGGCGAAGGAACCAGCGTCGCCGCGCACTGGTTATGGAGGAAGCGGCGATAGCGCCAGATCGGCTCTTTGAGTGCGCCCAGCTTGAAATGGCTCATGTAGTCCGCGATGTTGGTATGATAAGCGGCGACGGCGGGAACGGCGATGCGATGCGCCCAATAGATGCCCACCATCCCCAGCAGCATGGGGTCCGCCAGGTGAATGATGTCGGGATGAAAGCGCGCCAGGCGACGGCCCATCCAGCGGCGCGGCATCAGCATGCGCAATTCGGGATAAAAGGGGATGGGCGGGCCGGAAACGCCGATGACGCGCGCACCCGCGTAGCGCCGGGGGGCGTCTTCCGGGCCAAAGACGATGGCCTGATGGCCGCGCGCTTGCAGATGTTCCAGCAACATGGCGATGGTGCGCGTCACGCCATCCAGCTTGGGCAAAAAATTTTCCGTGATAATAGCGATTCGCATGGCCACACATCCCCTTGATTTGGTAGGCATTCTCCCACACTATAGACGATCTTCGTTAAAGACGTGTGAATCGGGGGAAAAAGTTCCGTCTCGCGCTTGCATGCAGGATCGTAGTACAATGCAACGGGAAGCAGCGGACAGGAGACGTCATATGCCGGAAGATGCCCAGGCGGCGACAGAGACGCCAGCACCCGCCGTCATTGCCGAGCGCTACACAGTGGAACAGCGCGTGGGCCAGGGTGGCACCGCGCTGGTCTATCGCTGTCGAGACGAGCACACCGGGCAGATCGTGGCGCTGAAATTGCTGCGCAGCGGCAATCCGCTGGTGCCTGCGTCGCGCGCCCGCTTCGCCCGCGAGGCACGGCTGGCCGCCAGCCTGACGCATCCCAACATCATTCGCGTGCTGGACTATGGCCTCACCATGCCGCCGGCAACGGAAGAATGGACCTCATGGGTCTTTGACAGCGATCAGCCGGTCAACTTTCTGGCGATGGAATATGTTGGCGGGCCGACGCTGAAGCAACTGGTGCGGCGCGTCGGTCCCATCCCCACGCCCTGGGCGCTGGCGGTCGGCCTGCAACTGGCCGGCGCGCTGGCCTCGGCGCATAGCCTGGGCATCATCCACCGCGACATCAAGCCGCAGAATATTTTGCTGCTGGATCTCACCACGCATGTCATCCCCAAGCTGGGGGATTTCGGCATTGCGCGCGACCTGAATCGCAACACGCTCAGCACGCTCACCCAGACGGGGCAGGTGCTCGGCACGCCCGATTATCTGGCCCCCGAACAGGTGATGGGCGAATCCGGCGGCCAGCAATCGGATCTGTATGCGCTGGGCATCGTGCTCTATGAGATCCTCACGGGCCACCTGCCCTTCGAGGCAGAGACGCCGCTGGCCGCCGCCTCGCGCCGCATGTTCATCGATCCGCCGCCCCTGCGCGCTTTCATCCCGCACGTCTCGCGGGCGCTGGAAGAAGCGGTGCTGATGGCGCTGCAACGCGAGCCGGCGCACCGCCTGCGCACCGTCGGCGATTTCGCCGCCGCGCTGGAATGGGCCGCCCAGCAAGATAACCTCACCCCCGACGACGCCTGGCCTTTCGGCCCCGATGCCCTGCCGCTGACGCGGGGAGTGTGAGAGATATGACCGCTTCTTTGCAATTTTTCTGCATTCAGTGCATAATAATAACCAAGATGCTCAAAAAATGGTGTATTCAGGTAGGGTAAACGATGTCAATTGAATCATTAGCTTCGGTAGAAGTTGCGCGGTTTATTGCCAGCCGCCCCTCACCAGAACAAGTGATCGCCTTTCAACCTTCATCTGAGGTTGTTGAGCGCGCTTACGAGTTGATTGAAATCGAGCGGGCGCGTGCGTTGACGGAAGATGAGCGCCGAGAATTGGATAGTTACCTCACCATCCAACATATCATGATTCTCGCCAAAGCAGAGGCGCATCGTCAGTTACAACAACAGGCGTCATAGATATGTCTGAAAAACGCTCTATTCCTGAGCGGATGAGGCGCGAGGTACGCGAACGAGCTAAAGGTCGCTGTGAATATTGCTTGCTGCATTACACAGATATGCTTCTTCCGCATGAGGTTGATCATGTGATTGCCGAACAGCATCATGGACCCACAACCCTTGATAACCTTGCATGGACATGTTTCTACTGCAATCATTTCAAAGGGACTAATCTTTCTTCGGTTGATCCCCTAACCAAACGGATTGTGCCGTTATTTCATCCACGAACACAACAGTGGAGTCGCCACTTTCGCCTTAATGGGCCACGGATTGAAGCGCTTACTGTCAGCGGGCGAGCAACAGCAGAACTTCTCCAATTTAACACGCAATTGCGGATTGATGAGCGTATGGCGTTGATGGCACTTGGTCATTACCCTCGATGATGAGAGCGTTTCCGTGTCTACTGTGTTCGTCCTTCTTTCGCTCGCAACCGATTTCCCATTGCCTCCTCGTTGTGTAAGAACCCCGATTTCTGGTACAATGCCTCTGCTTTCATCTTGCGAGGAGGAAATCTATCCATGCCGGCACCGGGAACGGAGCAGATCGCTGAATATGTGCGGCGGCAAGGACTGATCAGCGGGCCAAGCGCCCCCACCGTCGTCCAGATCAATCACGGCTTTGATAGCAGTTTGTATGAAGTCACCATGCCCGGCGAGGCCGAGACGCTGGTGGTGAAATATTACGCCCCGGACCACGCCGACGCCGCGCGCCGCGAGGCAGAAGGCTTGCGCGTCTGCGGCGCGGTGGGGTTGGCCCCCACGCTGGTCACGTTTGACGAGATCGGCGGCACGGTCGGCGGTCCGCTGGTGATCTATCGCCAACCCGCCGGCGCAGTGCCCATCGGCGAGCGCCCGCTGTCGGATGAGCAGGTCAACGGCTGGATGTTCCTGCTGCTGACGCTGCATCATCTTTCGCCCGACAAGGTGCAGCAGCAATCCACGATGAGTCCGGGCATTGAGCAGTGGTGGGAGCGCATCCAGCCGTTGATGAACGAGGTGCGCGCCGCGTATACCGAGCCGGTCTATGCGCCGCTGCTGGCCGCGCTGGATCAGTTGCGCAATCTGGTGGATGTGCACGTGCGCACCAACCGCGATCTGTGGCTGAATGTGCCGCGCCGCCCGTGTCACGGCGATCCGGTGCCGATCAATGTCGTCAGCAACCAGGGCCGCATGGTGCTGGTGGACTGGGGCGGCTTCGGCCTGGGCGACATCGCGCTGGAAATCGGGCGCGCCGCCGCGCTGGCCGCGCTGAACGAGGAGATCACCAGCGAGCAATATATCCGCATGATCACCGATTACTTGGCGGGGACGCGGGATCTGAAGGACGCGACATTGGAACAGCGCTTGCAGATCTATGCTTCGGTCTTCCCGTTCGGCTTCACGCTCTTCATGCTGTCGTTCCTGGCACGCTTGCAGGCGGACGGCCCCGAAACCACGCTGGTCAACGATCCGGCGGAATATCGCGGTCGTGGGCTGATGGCCGTCGCCCGCAGCCTGACGTGGATTCAGGATGCGCTGGGCGTGCAGGTCGCGGCCCCCGGCGATGTGCTGGCACCTTTCGGCCTCATCACCATCGCGCGAGGGTAACGAGGGAAAAGGACGGGGACGCGAAGGAGACGAAAAGAGCGAAAAGACGCGAAGATACTGATAAAGGCGGCTGGATTCAGGACGATTTGGCCTGGACGGCAAGCAAGTATTCATGAATCTTCGCGGCCTTCGTTTCCTTCACGCTCTTCGCGTTCCCATCCTCGGTGAAGAAGGTGCGCCATGTTCGTTTATCTGGGGTTGGGCAGCAACCTGGGCGACCGCGCGGCACACCTGCGCGCAGGCATCAGTGCGCTCAAGGCGCTCGGCACGGTTTTGGCCCTCTCGCCTGTCTATGCCTCTGCCCCGATGTATATTACCGAACAGCCTGAATTTTTGAATATGGCGGCGTTGCTGGAAACGCAATTGAGCGCGCCTGATTTGCTGGCAGGGTGCAAGCGCATTGAGCACGCTGAGGGACGCGATCTCTCATCCGCCGCACAGCGCAACGGTCCCCGCCCGCTGGATATCGACCTGTTGCTGGCGCTGGCGACCCACGAGCCGGACAATGCGCAAGTGGCCGTGCGCCTGGCAACGCCCGCGCTGGTGTTGCCGCATCCGCGCCTGCGCGAGCGGGCATTTGTGCTGGTGCCGCTGTGCGATCTTGAACCCACCTTGATCGATCCGCGCACAGGGGAAGCGATCTGCACTCTGGCAGATGCCGTGCGCGATCAGCCCTTGCGCAAACTGGGCGATCTCGCGGATTTTTGACACTCTGCATAGGCTAAAGCCATAGCAGATTCTTGGTTCAGCCAGCGGGCTTACCAGTGTGGCTCACGTCGCACTGCCAGCGGCCCCTCTGTCCCCAAGCGTT
>JAJPKG010000058.1 GCA_021323815.1 Pseudomonadota bacterium | reverse complement strand
CGGCCGCGGTTACAGTGGTCATCGCGTCCGCCGCGGCCGGGATCCGCAGAGCGTCGCGCAGGGAAAGCGAGGGGCGCTTGATGGCGGACGCTTCTTGAAAGAGACAGCGCAACAGATAGGCGCTGATGAGCAGGGCGATGACGATGCCGATGACATTACCGGCGATGTTGCCCCCGCCGCTGCCCTTGCTGACGATCCGCACGATGTGCTCAATGATATACGCCGCTTCGATACCCAGCCCCAGGAACCAGGCCCAGGACTTCAACGCGAATGCCCCAAAGCCGAAGATGAGGGTGGCGGCGCTCAACACCAGACCAATGATGCTGTCGAAAAACAATTTGCCCGGCGTCAAACCGCTCGCGCCCAATAATTTTGCGACGCCGCCCACCGCGCTGCCCATGAGGCCAAAGGAGTTACCGCACAAACCCAGCAGGCCCAGCAAAACGGCCAGCACCGCCAGAATGGTAACACCACCAGGTCGCTGTCGCATAGTCTCCTCCCGTCGTCAGACATCCTCCAAGTGAACGATCAGGCGGCATGGCACAACAACGCTCAGGTTATCTCAGCAATACTCACGCATGTTGTCCCACGCTCGTCAGAGGATCGTACAAGGTTGCGCAGGCTTTTGACAAGGGGCAAACGCGACAATCTTCGCTCATGAGAAATCGCGGTCGCGGGGACGTGGGTTGCGCTCGCACAGATTCGCCAGTTCCACTAACTGGCTGATGGGCACGTCCGCACCCTGCTGATAGAGGCCGCGCAAGGCTTCCAGCCGCAGGGCTGGATGATATGAGGCGTCGCGGGCCAACGACCACAGGGCGTTGCGGGCAGCATCAGTCGCCAGTTCCAGCAAGATGGTGACGGCGGCGACGGCATCTTCAGCGGAACCGCGTTCCAGGGCACGCTGCAATTCGGCGACCAGATCATCCCCAAAGGTGGCGCGGGCGTCGGCGATCATCCGACGAGCAGCGGGACGGTCGGCGTCGGGGGCCAGGGCGGCCAGCAATGCCTGCACGCAATGGCGCACCCGCTGGCGCGGCACAAATTCGATGATGTCGGGATGATGGGGGCGAGATGATGAGTCCTTTGCCGAACGTGAGGCCATGTTCGATGATTCCCTCCGCGCGTTACAGCGCACTGGCCCGCCGGTGCCTCATGCCCCGGCGAATGGTTGGTTCTCCGCAGCCAATCAATCTCATCGGTTAGTATACCTGATCCTGAGCGGGAATGCTAGAAGCATCCGGCACGGCATGCGCCCGGCAGCGCTCTGACAGCACCAGTGCCACAATCGCCAGGAACGGCAGCAAGATGAAATAGCGGCTGGGACTGCGCCACGCCAGCAACAGCGCCGCCGGGGGCAGCAGCATGCCGGCATATGGCAAACGCGGCAGCCAGCGCGCGTAGCACACCAACAACAGCGCATATGCCAGCAATTCCAGGGCCGTGTAAGCAGCGGCGGGAAAGAGCGGCAACGCCCCACCCAGCCCCAGGCCAACCAGCCCACCGCCGGTGGGGAAAAGCGGCAGCGTCATCGGCAGCGCCAGGCTGCGCAGCCATTCCCCCGATGACGCGATCATCCAGGGCAGGTTGATGACGACGAACGCGCCCGCCGCCATCGCCCCCTCGCGCAGCAACGCCCGCCAGCCGCGCGCGCGCCCCACCCAGACCAGATAAAACGGCGCAAAAAACCACGCTGTCTGCTGCACCGCGCACACCGCGCCCAGGGCCAGGGCTGCAAGGTAAGGACGAGAGAAGGACGAGACGCGAAGAACGCGAAGGAAAGAAAGAGCGCGAAGATTTTGAAAAAGAGAGAAAGCCCGTCCTTCCTCTTTTTCACCCGAATTGGTAACGGAAAGGACGCCGTTCCTTCGCGTATTTCGCCCGCTTCGTGTCTTTCGCGTCTCGTCTCTCCCCGTTCCCAAAATCCACACCAGGGCGACGCCGGCGGCGGTCCAGATGGCGAAATCGGAGCCGGCGACGGAACGCAGGCCGTCGGCATCCAGCAGGCACAGCAGCGCGATGGGCAGGCGCAAGGGCGCGGGGGCCAGCGCAATGCAGCACGCGATCAACGCCAGCAGCGCGGCCACCTGCGCGTAGCCCAGCGTCGGCACGCCCGCCCACACGGAAGGGACGGCGATGAGGAACGACAGCGCGGGATAGCTGTGCGTTGTGGCCGGCGCGATGTTCGGGTGCGGCGCGCGAGGATTCGCCAGGTACGCCGCCACCAGCGCGTGTTCCTGCGCTTTCGTCGGCGGGCGTAAGGGATCAGTATACGCGCCGGCGCGCAGGGGCGTGATGTTTTCCACGCCGAAATGGCGCAACGCACCGCTCAGATGCTCGCCCGCATAGGGATTTTGACCATGCAGCAACAGCCAGGCATTATAGTGCGCATAATACATCTCGTCGCTGCCATAATGACGCGGGCTGGCGAGCGTCGCGGGCCAATGCGCCATCACCTGCAAGGATTGCGCCGCCGTCCACAAGCTGAGCGCCAGCAGGGGATAAAGCAGGAACGGTCGCCAGCGGAATGACGCGAACCGCTGGGGGAGATGTGCGCGCAACCACGCTGCATCAGCCAACGCCACCAGCGTCAGGGCGAAGAACAGGAGAAATGCGAGGAAGGTTGACCACGCCACCAGCGGCCCCCCGAAGCGCGGCGCGTTGCCGAAAGTGTTGCCCAAGTCGCTCGCCAGGTTCAGCGCAAAGCATGCGAGCGCCAGCACCGTCACGCGCCAGGGGAGCGATGTCAACCAGGTATGAAAGTTGCGTAGTCCCCGCTGCGCGGCGGCGATCATCGCTTGCTGTGTCGTTCTCATTCTCGCCTGATATCTCGTCACTTCAAGAGGCACGGATGCCCCGCATGCAGCCCGCGCGACGGCGCGACGCGCTTCAATTGAATCACAGCCAGGCGCAATCGTTGCTGCTGGACTATAGCTATGGACGGCTCAGCCACGCCGAAGACGCCGCTATCGAAGCTCACGTGGCGCGCTGCCCCGAATGCCGCGCGGCAGGCACCCCCACATCGCCACCGAACGGGCGCGGGCGGTGCAACAACGTGCTCGCAAGCAGCGCCGCTCGCCGGTGCGCGGTCTGGCGGTCACATCCAGCATCCTGCTGGGCCTGCTCGCCGGGCTATCGATCTATATCATCGTCGGCACAGCGCGAGCGGAACAACGCGCTCGCCTGCAAGCGGCGGCCACGCCCACCAATGCATCCTACACGCGACAATCCACGCCTCACGGTGCCCCGCTGCGATCACTGGGAACCATCACGGCCAGCAATGTCGCCGCGCTGGCCTGGTCGCCGGACGGCACCATCCTCGCCACAGCCTCTGCGCCGCAGGGGAACGATCCCGGCGGGGTGATGTTGCTGACGCAATCGGCCAGCGGCAGCTTGTCGAAACGGCTGCCCGCCTTCGAGCATCTTCCGCCGCCCGGCACGCTGGCGTGGTCACCAGATGGCACTGAGCTTGCAGCCGGCGGCGGCACGCGCCTCGTGATCTGGAACGTGGCAACAAGTCGCATCGTCACCACCATCGCCCTGCCCTTCGAGCCAATGACGAATCTCTATATCTTCAGTGCGACGACCGGCACGCTGGTGATGAGCGCCCCTGCCGAGATCTTCCTGCCCGACGGCTATGCGCAATGGCAGCCGGGCGGCCAGATTCGCTCAGCGACCCAACCCACAGCAAGCACGCTCACCCTGTGGCGCGGTCCGGGTGGCGCGCGCATCTTCCGCGATCCCACCACCGGCGCAGTCGAGATCGGGATGAATGACGCCGACGTGCAAGCTCATGCGGCATTCATCCGCTGGTCGCCGGACGGGCGCTATCTGGTGTGGGGCTATCCGCGCCTGCCCCTTGCGCCCCATGCCGGCACGCCCGGCACCCTGACCGTGCCGGATGCCACCCTGGCCAAACTGGCGCATGCCGTCGGCGCGTCTCACAATCCGGCGGCGTCCATCATCCTCTGGCCCGCGCCGGATGCCACGCGCTATGCCGCGCTGGACGGCACGCGCGCCACGCCGCGCATCGCGCTTTACGATGCCCGTTCCGGCACCTTGCGCGCCACCATTTCCACCCCCATGCCGGCAGATGCGCCTCCCAACATCCTGGCATGGCAGCCGGGGACGACGCTCGCTCTGGCGCTGACCGCGAGCGCGACGACAGTGGCACGCTATGCGATCGGGCCGTAGCGTGGCCTACGCCACCTGCACCAGGTGGTAGCTCTTTTGCCCCTTGCGCAGCACAATATAGCTGCCCTCGATGGCGTCTTGCAGGGTTACGCGGCGTTGCGCGTCCGACACGCGCACATTGTTGATGTAGATGCCGCCGCCCTCGATGCTGCGCCGCGCGTCGCCCTTCGATTTCGCCACGCCGCACTGCGCCAAGAGTTCCGTCAACGGCAGACCCTCGCCCTGCAACGCCTCGCGGCTGATGCGGCTGGATGGCGCTTCGCTGAAGATGTCGGCGATCTCATCCGCGCTGGCGTCGGTGATGGCGGTGCCAAACAAGAACGCCGAGGCGCGTTCGGCCCTGCGCAGGGCATCCTCGCCGTGCGTCTGGCGCGTGACCTCGCGGGCCAGCGTGCGCTGGGCTTCGCGCGTTTCCGGTGCTGTCTCCACCGACTGTTGCAGCGCGGCGATCTCATCCTGCGTCAGCCAGGTGAAATATTTCAGATAGGTCACCACGTCGCGGTCGTCCGTGTTGAGCCAGAATTGATAATATTTGAAGGGCGAGGTCAGGTTGGCGTCCAGCCACACCGCGCCGGCTTCAGTCTTGCCGAATTTGGTGCCCGCCGCGTTGACCACCAGCGGCATCACCAGGCCATAGACGCGCGCCCCACGCGTGCGGCGAATCAGATCCATGCCGGCGGTGATGTTGCCCCATTGATCGCTGCCGCCCAGTTGCAGCTCGCAGTGATAGCGATCATACAATTCCAGAAAGTCCAGCGCCTGCAACAGCGAATAGCCAAACTCGGTGAATGAGATGCCGTCTTCCTGCTCGATGCGCCGCCGGACGGATTCTTTGGTGAGCATCTGGTTGACGGTGAAATGCTTGCCCACGTCGCGCAAGAAATCGGTGATGCTCATCGTCGTCAGCCAGTCCGCGTTGTTGATCAGCAGCGCGGCGTTCTCCCCCTTATCGAAATCCAGAAAGCGCCCCAGTTGCTCGCGGATGCCTTCCAGGTTGGCGGCGATATCCTCTTTCGAGAGCAGCTTGCGCTCCGCCGTTTTGCCGCTGGGGTCGCCGATGAGGCCGGTGCCACCACCCAGCACGCCGATGGGTCGATGCCCGAAGCGCTGCAAGCGTGCCAGCGCCATGATCGGCAGCAACGAGCCGACGTGCAGGCTGGCCGCAGTGGGATCAAACCCGATATACGCCGTGAGGTGCTGCCTGGCCAGCGCTTCCTCAACGCCCTCACTGGCGGTATGAATCAATTCGCGCCAGGCGAACTCGTCATAAACAGACATGCTAAATCGTCTCCTTTGCTTGGAGGATACAACTCCATACGCACGTGGATCAAATGCGACGAAGGCGAGAGATGACCGATGGATCATCACCTGCACCTTGTGCTTGCCGCGATATTCTGCTATGTTTGCTGCGACGCAATGTCGCGTCCGACGGTCTCTGACGCCCGGTTCTTATGCTACAATCAGATTGATGAGATGGCAGCAGCGTTGGCAGAAAGTAGGGACGCGATGACCAATCCCCGGCGCGTGAATATTCGGCGGATCGCTTCATTTCCAGATCATGCAGGCGGCGCGCTGGCCCTGGCCTGGGCGGCAAACGGCGTCACCCTGGCGGCGGCGGACGCGCGCAGCGTTCACCTGTGGGATGCTGAAAAGGGCATGAAACTCAGCGATCTGTTCGGCCCGACGGAAGACATTACCTCGCTCACCTGGTCGCCGGACGGCCTCTGGTTGGCGGCGTCGGCGGGGCGAACTATCTGGCTGTGGGGACCGGGCGGCGTGAGGCGTATCGCCTCGCCCTATGGCAGCATCATCGCCATCGACTGGTCGCCGGATGGAAGATTCCTGGCCTGGGCCGGACGCGGGATGGAAGATCCGGCGGTTCACCTGTGGGATGTGGCGGCGAACCAGGAAGTGGTCACCCTCGCCGGCGTCGATGCTCCCCTGACCGCCATCGGCTGGTCGCCGGATGGGCAGATGATCGCCGCCACCGCCGATGACGGTATCGTGCGCGGCTGGACCGGGCAATCGGTCGATCCGCTGCTGCGGCTGCGCGGCCATCAAGATGCCGCGTGGTCGCTTTCCTGGTCCCCTGACGGGCGCATGTTAGCAACGGGCGGACTGGATGGCAAGATCTCCATCTGGGATATCGCCGCGCGGAGCGAATTGCGCGAGTTGCATGGTCACGCCAACTGGGTCTACGCCGTCGCTTGGTCGCCGGATGGCCGCGCTGTTGCTTCCGCCAGCGGAGATCCCGACAGCAATGATCGCTCATTGCGCATCTGGGACCCCCTGCGCGGCGTCGAGATTGGCCGGGTCGAACCGGCGCATGCCAGCCTCATCCATGCTGTCGCCTGGTCCTTCGACAGCATCCACCTGGCAACGGCCTCACAGGATGAGCGCGTGAGCATCTGGGAAGTGACGGGATAGCCGGTAAGTCCCAGATTGCACAACCAATGCTAGGCGCATCTTGTTCGGTATGGTAGACTAGGGCATATCACAAGGCATCGCACCTGCCTCATCCGCATTGCCGCCGGGCCGGGCGGATGAACCAAGAGAGGGCCATCAGCGCGTTGCGCATCTGGACCAGTGGGGAAAGGATTATATATGACACTCTTCGCCATCCTGGGCATCACCCTGGCAATCATCGCCGGGTTGATCAATTTCGTCACCGGCCTGTTGCGCCGCAAATATCCGATGCTTATGCTCATGCGCATCGCCATCAGCATCGTCAGCTTCATCGCAGCTGCAGCGATCATCGTCTTCAAGACCGATAATCAGACGCTGGCAACCTATGGCGTCACCGGCACCAGCAAATATCTCTACCTCTTCATGGCGCTGGCGATCTTCGTCGGCCTCACGCTGATGCTGCCCGCGACGGTGGAACGCAACAACTTGCCCCCTGAAGATCGCTTCACCCCAACATCACGCGCCACAGGCACGCTTGCCAGCGCCGGCGGCGGTGAAGGCACCGTCCACGTGGCCAAAGAAGACGACAAGTGGGTGAATTAGGTCCCACCCGCTGTGATTGGAGGTCGCCCGATGATTCCGAGCGAGCTGTTGACCATCATTGGGCGACGCCATTTCATCGCCGAGGTGCGCACCGGCACGGCCAAACAGGCGCTGGGCGTTGTTGAGGCCCTGGCGCGGGGCGGCATCGGCGTTTTCGAGATCTCCGTCGCCATCCCCGGCTCCAATGAGATCCTCCACCATTATTCGAGCCAGACCGAGATCTTCATCGGCGCAGGCGGCGTGACGGATATCGCCGAGGCTGAGGCCGCCGCAAAAGCAGGGGCGCGCTTCGTCATCTCGCCCATCATGTCCCCCGACCTCTTGCAGGCGTGCAATGATCTCCACATCACCTGCGTGTTGGGCGCGCTGACGCCAACGGAAGTGATCGCTGCGCACCGGGCCGGCGCGGGCATGGTGAAAGTCTTCCCGGCGAACGCGCTGGGGGGCAGCCACTATATTCGCTCGCTCTTCCGCGAATTCAGCAATCTCAGCCTGATGGTTGCGGGGGGCATCACCCTGGAAACCCTGCCGGAATATCTGGCGCTGCCGGTGCGCTCCATCGCGCTGGGCAGCACGCTGATGCCGCGCTCGCTGGTGGAACGCGGCGACTGGGTCAGCATCACGTCCATCGCGCGCCGTTACGTGGAATATATCATGCAGTGGGAAGCGGCGACGGCGGGCGCGCCCACGCCCCAGGTGGCGGCCAGCCGCCCGGTGATGAGCGATACCGTCATGGCTCCTGTTCCGCCGCCAGCCTACCAACCGCCAACCATCGCTTATCCCCCCCAGGCATACCCCGTCGCGCCGGCAGCGCAACATCCCACCGCGCCTTCGCAGCCCGGCATCTTTGATCCCGCGTATTCGGCGGGGCAAACACCGCCCGCGCCATCGCAACCAGAGGGACCAATCTCGCAGCCCGCGCCACCCGCTCCCACCGCCGG
>JAJPKG010000019.1 GCA_021323815.1 Pseudomonadota bacterium | reverse complement strand
CGCCCCCCAAAGCGATGGCTCGCCGGGCACGCCCTCGTTGTACGTGGTGCATGATGAGCGGTATGGCTGGTCGTGGCGTTGCCTGTCCACCAACTGCCGCTTCAACGATGGGCCGATGAAACACAGTTTCCGGCTGTTCTGCGAACTGCGCCACCTCTCCGCGCGCGAGGGCATCCAGGCGGCGCGTCTGCGCTGGCCACAGGTGAGGGAGGTGGAGTGATGCGCGTGCCGTCCGGCTATCCTTCGCCGCTGTATGCCGAGGTGCTCGCTTGCTGGACGCGCGACACCCACACCCTCACCTGCTCGGCGGTGGGGCGAACACGGCGCAGCGGCTTGCAGGGGGCGGGAGCGGTGAGGGAGCAGCACCACCGGACCGAGTGTCTCTGGCTCAAACCGGGGATGCTCGTCCAAGACGCGTTGTGGGAGGCGGCGGATGACCTATTCCCTTCCTCCGCTTGATCCAGAAAGGGGGATCATCGATGACTTGCAGGCGTGGTACCTGGTGCGTGCGCAGGCCGAAGGCATGGTCTTCGGTCTGGCGGTGCGCTTGTTGCTGCATCGCATGTATCGCGATCGCGATTACCTGGCCAAACGCAAGCGGGCGGGGCGGACAACGGCGTATGACTATCTGACTGAGCGGCATTTGAAAGCGTTGGCCTGGCTGATTCAGGTGGCGGTGCAGTATGTGCCGGCAGAACTGCAAGCCCAACCTGATCCCCCCCCTTTGCCGCATCCCCCACGCCAGCGGCTGCCCAAAGGTGCTCCCCGACCAAAGGGATCGAGTTGGAATGGCAGGAATCGCCCTGGCTGGGCCGGACCGGATCTGCCGCCGGATACGCTGGGCAATCCCTTTGCGCAGGACAAGGACCCCTCCTGAGCCGCGCGCCCGCGCCGGGGGGTTCGGGGGGCGTCAGCCCCCCGCCCCCGGCGCTTCCGAACGCGCGGGCGCGCGAGAGCAAACGAGAACGGCGACCCAGAGGGGGTCGTCGTGGGCGCAACGGCAGTATCACGCGCCATGCTATCTACACGACTTTTCGCGCGACATGTCGCGTGAGGCAAGGCAGGAACACGACTCGTGGCACATCTTCTTGAAGAACAATCGACTGAAGCGTACAATCCCTTCGTCCAGGATCAGCATCCGCCAACCAAAGCGCAGGTGCTGTACTGGAAAGAACTCTGTGAGGCGGTGGCGGCGAAGAAAGGTGCCGGCATGGCAGATAATGCCTGGCCCCCTCAGATCGCCCCCTCATCCCTCACCCTGAAAACATTGGTTGAACGCAGGCTGCTAGTGCGCCGCTCCAAAGCCTGGCATGTGCGCCGCGATTGGCAGAGCCGGCTGAGCCATCTGCGTGCTATCGCGGTGCCGACACCGTTGCTGCATGCCCTGGATCGTCCCGCACCCCATCTGCCGACGTTTGCTGAGATGCAAGCCTGGGAGCCGGTGTTGCTGTGGCTGGATGCGCAGCCGCAGCGTCGCGCCCGCCTGCCCTTTGCTGGTTTCGATGAATCCGTGTGCCCGCTGCTCGCGGCGATGCGCCAGTATCGCCTGGTGCGTCTCACGCAGCCGTCCTGCTATTGGGTGCTCTCGCCCCACTGGAAAGAACGCTTCCTGGCGTTGTGGCATGCCACGCTGAAAGCCGAAGGCGACGCGCCGCCTCGTCAATCCCTGGTGGGTGATCCCACATCGCTGGTGGCGGGCATCGACACCTGGTATCTCAATCGCATCGATGAGGATGGGCTGCCGGTGCACCTGCGGCGTGAGTTAGACGCCTATCAGCAGGAAGCGCGCGACGGGGATACGGAGGTGGAGACGTGCTGGGTGTTCGATGGCGCGCCCCTGAAGATGTATCGTGCCGGGGTGAGCGCCGCGCAAGGGGGTGGCGCATCCTGGGGCTACCTGCTGCGTAACGGCTCCCTCGCCTTGCGCATTCGCCGCAAGCCGCTGGGCGGCATCATCGCGCAGGCCCAGTTCTCCTCGGAGTGCCTCTGGCGGCTCACTCCCCTGGCCGCGCTCAATCAATTGGATGCCTTTATCAAGCAGATGTGGGGGCAGACACATGGCCATTGGCAGAATAGCCAGGTGCATCTGTGCCATGATGTGATGAACTGTTCCATTGAACTGGAACAGGTGGAGCGCTACGTCTCGCGCTCGCGCACCCAGGCGATCTTTGAAGCGGCACAGGCCGAGATCGCCGAGCGGCTGGGCCAGGACGCTGATTTGCACGCAGGGATGGACTGGGGTGAGATCTATGGTGGGGATGCGGGCTGCTTCGTCGATCCGCTGTTGGCGCTGGGTGAGGAACTGGACCTGGTGGCCGAGCCGGTGGAGGAGCGGCAGGTGAGTGTCTATCGCTATGGACGGCGGCTCTCTGGGGTGGCGTGGTCGCAAGGAGGGGATATCAGCCTGGTGCACTACGTCAAAACGTTGGAGATCCAGCGCACGGGCAAGCGGCATATGGTGCCGCTCTGGCAGGAGCGGGGCTATACCGGCACGGAACTGGTGGTGCGCACCGAGGCGCGGCTGCGGCGGGGAGCGATTCGCGCGCTGAAGGTGGCGGGGTGCGCGCGTGATGCGCTGGATAATCCCTGGACCTTCCTGGAGCATCTGAGCGAGATCTGGGCGCTGGTGGTGGGGCGCGCCTACCCGGAGCCGGGGACAGTGGATGTGGCCTGGATTCGCCGGGTCATTCCCACTGAGGATACCAATCGCTCGCGCTGGCCGACGGACCCCATCTGGCGGGTGATTCAGGATGCCACGGTCACCCCGGCCTCGGCGGAGGCGCGCCAGGTGATCCGCGAGGAACAGCAAACGCATGATGTGGACCGGCGAGTACGGACGATCTATGGAGCGTTGGTGAGCGCGGTGGCGTTGGCGGTGCCGGAGGGCGAACACTGGGATGTCTCGCAGGCGATTCGCTATATCGCGCCCAGGCTGGTGGAAGAATCGGAGGTGCCGGGCAAGGAGTTTGGCGAGCTGCTGCATGAGCGGCGACGGCGCTTCAATCTGCCGGT
>JAJPKG010000095.1 GCA_021323815.1 Pseudomonadota bacterium | reverse complement strand
CGCTGTCAATGTCATCGAGATCATGAAGCACGACTTTTTGATCCTTTCGCCCGATGCGGTGGCCTTCCTCGAAGCGACCTTCGATGATGGCATTCCCGTTCCGGCGGGCGCGGATGAGGAGAAGTAGCCATGGAACTGACCGAAGTCATCCGCCGGGGCATCATCACCGAGAAAACGGTGGCCATGCAGTCCCCGCCGGCCAACCAGCAACGCCGCCATGACCTGATGCAAGCGCGCAAAAAGACCGATCCCAACGTGCGCGTGCCTGAACTGACGCACAAATATGTCTTTGAGGTCGCGCTGACGGCGACCAAGATCGAGATCCGCCAGGCGGTGCTGCTGATGTTCCCCGAAGTGAAGCGCGTGTTGAAAGTCAACACCATGCGCATGCCGGGCAAGGCGCGCACGGTGCGCAGCAACAAGGGGTTCCGCAAAACGAAGCCGCACCCGTGGAAAAAGGCGATTGTCACCGTCGCGCTGGAAGACACCATTCCACAGTTGCAACCATAGCCGAGCCTGGCTGAGGAGGACTACACAATGCCTATCCGGCAATATCGACCGACCTCGCCTGGACGGCGTGGCATGTCGGTCAACACCTTTGAAGAGATCACGCGCTCGCGCCCTGAGCGGTCGCTGACAGAGCCACTGAAAAAGCACGCGGGCCGCAACAATCAGGGGCGCATCACCACCCGCCATCGCGGCGGCGGCGCAAAACGGCTCTATCGCATCATCGATTTCAAGCGCAACAAAGATGGCGTCCCCGCGAAAGTGGCGACCATCGAATACGATCCGAACCGCTCGGCGCGCATCGCCCTGCTGCATTACGTGGATGGCGAGAAGCGCTACATCCTGGCACCGCTGGGCCTGAAGGTCGGTGACATGGTGATGTCTGGTCCTGACGCGGAACCGAAGGTGGGCAACAGCCTGCCGCTGAAAAACATCCCGCAGGGCATGGTCATTCATAACATCGAGCTGACGCGCGGGCACGGTGGCCAGCTGGTGCGTGGCGCAGGTGCCGCCGCGCAGTTGATGGCGAAAGAGGGCGATTACGCCCAGGTGCGCCTGCCTTCGGGCGAGCAGCGCATGGTGCACATCATGTGCCGCGCCACCATCGGCCAGGTCGGCAATCTGGACCACGCCAACGAGAGCATCGGCAAGGCCGGGCGCGCTCGCCACAAGGGGCTGCGGCCCGAAGTGCGCGGCTCGGTGATGAATCCGGTGGATCACCCACATGGCGGCGGTGAAGGCCGCGCGCCGCGTGGAGGCCCGCCGCGCACGCCTTGGGGCAAACCGGCGCTGGGCTATCGCACGCGCAACAACAAGCGAACCGACAAATTTATTGTGCGCCGCCGCAACGCGAGCCGCAGCAAGTAGAGAGGGGCGAGAACGATGTCACGTTCGACCAAGAAGGGACCATACATCCATCCCTCGCTGCGCAAAAAGGTGGTTCAGATGCTGCGCAGCGGCGACAAGAAACTGATCAAGACGTGGTCGCGGTCCTCGACCATCCTGCCGCAAATGGTGGGGATGAGCATCGGCGTCCACAACGGCAAAACTCATGTGACGGTGTATATCACCGAGAACATGGTCGGCCACAAGCTGGGCGAGTTCGCCCCCACGCGCCGGTTCACCGGCCATGCGGGCGGCAAAGATGAAAAAACGGCCTCGCGTCGCTAGGAAGGACTGAGAGCAAATGGAAGTTCGCGCCATTCTGCGTGATTGCGGCATTCCGCCACGCAAAGTGCGCCTGGTGACGGAGGCGATCAAGGGGCGTAAGGTGGGCGCGGCAATGGACGTGCTGCGCTATATCCCCAATGCCTCGGCCAAGCCCATTCTGGGGTTGCTGAAATCCGCCGTCGCCAACGCGGAAAACAACTACGCGCTGGATGCTAACGATATGTACATCGTGCAGATCGTGGCCGATCCCGCGCCGACGGTCAAGCGCTATCGCGTCGCCTCGCGGCGTGGCATGGTGCGCATCATGAAGCGCCGCTCGCATATCACCGTCGTCATCTCGGATGAGTATGACCTCATTCCGAAAGAGTATCGCAAGAAGTATGGTCGCTAGGGCGCGGCACGCGGAAGGCCACCCAACGCCTGCCGCCCGCGCACCATCAAAGGAAGGTGCCATTTGGGACAGAAAGTGCATCCGCTGGGCTTCCGGCTTGGCGTCATCAAAGGGTGGCAGTCACGCTGGTACGCCGACGACAAAAATTATAAAGATGTTCTTGCGGAAGATCTTGCCATCCGCAATCTGGTCAACAAAGAGCTGGTGAATGCCGGCCTGGCGCGCATCGAGATCGAGCGCGTGGCGGGGACGCAGATCAGCGTCGCCATCTACACCGCCAAGCCGGGCGTGGTCATCGGCAAAAACGGCGAGAAGGTCGAGCGCCTGCGCGTCGCGCTGGAAAAGCTGACCAAGAAAAAAGTCCATCCCAAGATTATGGAGATTCGCCAGCCGGAACTGGAAGCGGTCCTGGTGGCGCAGAGCATCGCCGAGCAGCTGGAAAAACGCATCTCGTTCCGCCGCGCCATGAAACAGGCCGTGCAAAAGACGATGAAGGCCGGCGCGAAGGGCATCAAAGTGATCTGCTCCGGTCGCCTGGGCGGCGCGGAAATCGCCCGCTCTGAGCGCGAAGTGGACGGCTCGGTCCCATTGCAGACATTGCGCGCGGATATCGATTTCGCCATCGCGGTGGCGCACACCACCTATGGCACCATCGGCGTCAAGGTGTGGATCTATCGCGGCGATATCCTTTCCGGCACGCGCCGCCAGGTGTCGCCGACCTCCACCGAATATACCGGCGAGCGACCGCCGCGCCGCGAAGGTCGCCGCGACGACCGGGGAGGTCGCCGTGAGGGTGGCCGCCGCGAGGATCGCGGGCCGCGCCGCGAGGGTGGACCACGCCGCGAAGCTGGGCCGCGCGCTGAGGGCGGTGCCCCGCGCGGACAAGGTGGCGGACCGCGCCCGCCGCGCCCCGAAGGCGGTGCCCCACGCGGGCCACGCCCAGAGGGCAGCGCTCCACGCCCGCCGCGCCCGCCCGCAGGGCCGGTGAGCCAGGCCGCTCCGGCGAATCCGCCGGCGAATCAAGAGAATGCTGCTCCGGCACCCGCACCGGCACCTGAGCAGAAGCCCGAAACAGAGTAGATCGCAGGCGGGAGCAGGCGCGCAAAGAGCGCGAACCACTCCCGTTGTGCCGGAGGAAGCACATCATGTTGTTGTCACCGTCGCGAACGAAGTTTCGCAAGCAGCATCGCGGCCACATGCGCGGCGAGGCCCATCGCGGCAACACCATCGCGTTCGGCGAATACGCGCTGGTTGCGCAGGAGCCGTGCTGGATGGAAGCCAAGCAGATCGAGGCCGCGCGCCGCGCCATCAACCACCACATGAAACGTGGCGGCAAGGTGTGGATTCGCGTGTTCCCTGATAAGCCGGTCACGGCCAAACCCGCCGAAACCCGCATGGGCAGCGGCAAGGGCGCGCCGGACCACTGGGTGGCCGTCGTCAAGCCGGGCCGCATTGTGTTTGAGGTCGGCGGCGTGCGCGAAGACGTGGCGCGTGAGGCGCTGCGCCTGGCATCGCACAAACTGCCCATCAAAACCAAAATTATCGCGAAGGGAGAGGCCGAAAGTGTCGAAGAATAGCATCCTCTCCCCGATGAAAGGAGGCGCGCTATGAGCAAAATGGTGCACGAGCGGAATGAGATCCGCGAGATGACGCTGGCGGCGGCGATTGAAGAGCTGGCCAAAGCGCGCCGCCACCTGTTCGACCTGCGCCTGCAAAAGGCGCGCGGCGAAGTCAAGGATGTGCGCGAGTTCTCCAAGACCCGCAAGCGCATCGCCCGCCTGATGTTCAAGATCCATTCCGAGACGCGCATGCCGCACGCGCCGGAAGTGGTGGATGAGGAAGACCTCGCCGAGGAAACGGAAAGCGAGTCTGAGGAGTAGCCATGACCACCCAAGAAAGCGCCAATGCTCCCCAGCATCGCCGTCAGGTGAAAGTGGGGCGCGTGGTCAGCGACAAGATGCAAAAGACCATCGTTGTCGCTGTCGAAAGCTTCAAACAACATCCGCTTTACAAGAAGAATTATCGTTGGACCAAGCGCTATAAAGCGCACGATGAAGAGAACGCCGCTCGCGTGGGCGACATGGTGCGCATCGAAGAGACGCGGCCCCTGAGCAAAGAGAAGCGCTGGCGCTTGATCGAGATCATCCGCCAGGGCGACCAGGCTCCCGCCGTGGACGAGATCGCCACCGCCGATGTGACATCAGATGACGACACGGACGAGATGGGGGAAGAGTAGGTAAAGACTATGATTCAGCCGCAAACTCGCCTGAAAGTCGCCGATAACACGGGCGCACGCGAGATCATGTGCATTCGCATCCTGGGCGGCGGGCGCAAAAAGTTCGCCGAGGTCGGCGACGTGATCAAAGCCTCGGTGAAGACCGCGCTGCCCAACGGTGCCGTGAAAAAAGGTGAGGTCGTCACCGCTGTCATCGTTCGCATCGCCAAAGAATATGGCCGGCCCGATGGATCGTATATCCGCTTCGACGACAACGCGGCGGTGATCCTCAGCGCCGGCAATAATCCGCGCGGCACGCGCATCTTTGGCCCCGTCGCACGCGAACTGCGCGACAAACAGTTCATGAAGATCGTGTCGCTTGCGCCGGAGGTGCTGTAATTGATGAAAAAGAAAACACCCATGAAGCCGCATCACCTGGCGAAATTGCATGTCCACAAGGGTGATACGGTCAAAATTATCGCCGGTAAGGATCGCGGCCAGACGGGGCGCGTGGAGCGCGCCTTCCCGCGCCTGGAACGGGTGATTGTCGAGGGACATAACATCGCCAAGCGGCATCTGAAACCGCGTGGCCCAGGCCAGCCCGGCGGCATCATCGAAAAGGCGATGCCCATCCACGTCTCGAACGTGATGGTCATCTGCACCGAATGCGGCGAGCCGACGCGCATCGCGCACGACCGCGTGCCGCAAGGCGCGGATCAGAAGGTGCGCGTGCGCCGCATCTGCAAGAAGTGCGGTAAGCCGATTCAAGAGCGCTCGCGCACAACGGGGGGAGAGTAGTGAAGCATGGCTAACTCACGTTTGCACGAACGCTATCTGACCGAAGTCGCGCCGGAACTGAAGAAGCGCTTCAATTACAGCAGCGTCATGCAGGTGCCCAAGCTGCATAAGATCGTCATCAACATCGGCATGGGCGAGGCGATCACCAACAAAGACGCCATGAAAAACGCTACGCGCGACCTGGCTGAGATCACCGGCCAGCACGCGGTGGTCACCAAAGCCAAGAAATCCGTCGCCGCCTTCAAGGTGCGCGAGGGCATGGAGATCGGCTGCATGGTGACACTGCGTGGCCAGCGGATGTATGACTTCCTGGATAAGCTGATCAATGTTGCGTTGCCCCGCCAGCGCGACTTTCAGGGCGTCTCGCCGGATGCCTTTGATGGGCGCGGCAATTACACGCTGGGCGTGAAAGAACAGTTGATCTTCCCGGAGATCGACTATGACAAGATCGACAAAGTGCGCGGCATGGAAGTGACCATCGTGACGACCGCCCGCACCGACGAAGAAGGCCGCCAGTTGCTTGGGCTGCTGGGCATGCCGTTCAAGAAATAGGAGAAGGCCGCATGGCGAAGATTTCGATGATCGTGAAATCCAAGCGCAAGCCGAAATTTTCTGTACGCCAGCACAACCGGTGCAGCCTCTGCGGTCGCCCGCGCGCTTATATGCGCCAGTTCGGGCTGTGCCGCATCTGCTTCCGTGAGCGCGCCCTGCGGGGTGAGCTGCCTGGCGTGACGAAGTCGAGCTGGTAAGCGCGGGTGGAGGAATAACTACATGAATATGACCGATCCCATCGCAGATATGCTGACGCGCATCCGCAACGCGGCGCTGGCGCGGCAACTGCGCGTGTCGATCCCCGCCTCAAACATGAAATTGGCCATCGCCAAGATCCTGAAAGAGGAAGGGTATATCAAAGATTTTGAGCTGGTGAAAGACTCGCCCCAGGGAACGATTCGCGTGACCCTGCGCTATGTGGAAAAGAAACCCGTCCTGACCCAGCTCAAGCGGGTGAGCAAGCCCGGCTTGCGCGTCTATACGCGCCGCGACGACATTCCGCGCGTGCGCGGGGGCCTGGGCACCGCCATCATCTCCACGCCCAAAGGGCTGATGACCGGGCGCAAAGCCTATCAGCTTGGCATGGGCGGCGAAGTTGTGTGTTACGTCTGGTAACGTCGGCCCTGACGGCGTGACGTACCAGGCTCAGAAATGCAAGGGATATTTGGAGCAAAGCGATGTCTCGTATTGGTAAGAGGCCCATTCCAGTGGTGAAGGGCGTCACCGTCGAGATCGGGCAAGATAATGTGGTGACGGTCAAAGGCCCCAAAGGGACTTTGACGCGCCAGTTCTCGCCTGATATTACCATCACCCAGCAAGACGGCAACCTGAGCGTCACGCGGCCCGACGACAGCCGGACGCACAAAGCGTTGCACGGCCTTTCGCGCACCTTGCTGGCCAACATGGTGACGGGTGTTTCCACCGGCTTCACCAAGAATCTGGAAATCAACGGCACCGGCTATCGCGTGGCGAAGGTCGGTCCCAGCCTGGTCTTCCAGGTTGGCTATTCGCATCCCGTGCAATTCGACGCCCCCGAAGGCATCGAGTTCGCGGTGGAAGGCACCAACAAGTGCTCGGTCAGCGGCATTGACAAATATCTGGTCGGCCAGGTGGCGGCACAGATCCGCAGCATCCGCAAGCCCGAACCGTATAAGGGCAAGGGCATCAAATATGCCGATGAGGTCATCCGCCGGAAAGCAGGCAAAGCCGGGAAAGTGGGCGGAAAGAAGAAATAAACTATGATCAAGCAATTCAATTCCAACAAAGCCCGCCAGCGCCGGCACCAGCGCATGCGCAAGCGCGTCAGCGGCACGCAGGCCCGCCCGCGCCTGTCGGTCTTCCGCAGCAGCAAGCATATCTATGCGCAGATCATAGACGACACCACTGGGCGCACGCTGGTCGCGGCATCATCCATCGAGCCGGATCTGCGCAAGGCAAGCCTGGACTTCAAGCCACGCGCTGAGGGCGAAGCCCCCCCCACCGGCCTGGCCGGCATCGAGGCGAACCACAAAGTGTCGGTGGCACGCGCCATTGGCCGTGCCGTCGCCGAGCGCGCGAAGGCAAAGAACATCACCCAGGTCGTGTTTGATCGCGGCGGCTACCAATATCATGGCCGCGTTGCCGCGCTGGCGACCGGCGCGCGCGAGGGAGGGTTGGATTTCTAATGCCTCGAATCGATCCCAAACAACTGAACCTAGAAGAGACGGTCGTCAAAGTCAGCCGCGTGGCGAAAGTGGTGAAGGGCGGCAAGCGCTTCAACTTTCGCGCGCTGGTGGTGGTGGGCGACCGCAACGGGCATGTCGGCATGGGCCTGGGCAAGGCCGCCGAAGTGCCGGACGCCATCCGCAAGGCCAGCGAAGACGCTCGCAAGCGCCTGATCGCTGTGCCGATCGTCGGCACCACCATCCCCTATCAAATCCGCGCAACGTTCTCGTCTTCGGAAGTGATGCTGAAACCTGCCGCGCCCGGCACCGGCGTCATCGCTGGCGGCGCGGTGCGCGCGGTGGTTGAAGCTGCCGGCATCCACGACATCCTGACCAAGTCGTTCGGGCACAGCGAGTTGAACACCGTGACGGCCACCATCGCCGCGCTGCGCGAGTTGCGCCAGCTGGATGTCGAGGCGGCGCGCCGCAATCGCTCGCTGGCCGACATCATTGGCCCGAAGGCTGCCGCGCGCTATAGCGAGTTGATGGCGCAGATGCCTGCCCAGGCCCCCGAAGTGGAACGCGCCGAACGCCCGCGCCGCGAGCGCAGCGAACGCGGTGAGCGCCGGGGTGGTCGCGGTGGCGAACGGGGTGGAGAGCGTGGCGAGCGCCGCGCTGGTCCGGTGAACCGCCAGCCACAGGGCGGCGCAACGCCCCCGCCGCCGTCTCCTGTGCCGCCGGCAGCGCCTGCTGAGGGTGCAGGGAAATAACCCTGTGTCTCTTTTCGCTCTATGAGAAAAGGGACCCCTTCTGAGCATGTGCAAAAAGTCCGGTCCCGAACAGTGGCGGGGCCGGAAGAAATATGGTAGAATAGCGGAAAGTCGAGCAGCAGTGGAATCCATCGCGGACTGCTCACCTTCCCGCCAATGGTGAGGGCTAAGCAGATGACGAAGTTGCGTATCACCTGGGTGCGGAGCGGCATCGGCCATCCGCAGAGCCAGCGGCGCACGATTCAGGCGCTTGGGTTGCGCAAACTGAATCAGACGGTTGAGCATATGGATACTCCCGCGATGCGTGGCATGATCTTTAAGGTCAAGCATCTGGTGCGGGTGGAAGAGGTCAACGAATAATGCGTCTCTCAGATCTCCGCGCGCCAGAGGGCGCGCGCCACCGGCGCATGCGCGTCGGTCGCGGTCACGGCTCCGGCAAGGTGAAGACCTCCGGGCGCGGCCAAAAAGGTCAGAAAGCGCGCACCGGCAGCAGCATCCCTGCCTATTTCGAGGGCGGCCAAATGCGTTTGGCCCGTCGCCTGCCGATTCTGCGCGGCTTTGACAACCCGTTCCGCAAGGAATTTGCGACGGTCAATGTTGAGGATCTCGAAAACTGGGAAGGTGACGGCGAAATCAACCCGCAGTCCCTTGCCGAGCAGCACTTCATTCGCCGGAAAGAGGCGAATGGGCTGGTAAAAATTTTAGGTAATGGCGAATTGACCCGCAAGCTGACGGTGCGCGCTCACAAGTTCTCGGCGTCGGCACGACAAAAAATTGAAGCTGCTGGCGGGCAAGTCATTGAAATTCCCATGAAGACGACGGTGAAGACCAAGCGCGGCAAGCAGCCCGCTGAGGCCAACGCCTAGTCGAGGAGCACATCTATGTTGGACCGTCTGCGTAGTGTCTGGGCAGCCACCGATCTGCGAAACAAGATCTTGTTCACCCTCGCCATGTTGCTGGTGTACCGGATCATCGCACACGTGCCTGTGCCGGGAATTGATCCCAGTGTCGTCAACAGTGCGCTGAGCAAGAATGGCAACCTGAGCCAGATCTTCGGTTTGCTTTCCGTCTTCTCAGGCGGCTCCATCGCCAATTTCTCTATCGTTGGCCTGGGGGTGTATCCTTACATCACGGCTTCGATTGTGATCCAGTTGTTGCAGCCGATCATCCCGGCGCTCCATAAGATGGGGACTGAAGAGGGTGACGCGGGCCGCAACAAACTGTCGCAGATCACGCGTTACATCACTGTGCCGCTGGCCTTCTTGCAGGCGTTGAGCCAACTGGCGCTCTTTGCCAGCATCGGCGCGGTGTCTTCCTCGCAGTTCAACCTGCTCAACGGCAAGACCTTTGTGCCCACGCTGACAGCACTGGTGGTGATGACCACCGGCGTGATGTTCCTGGTGTGGATCGGTGAAGTCATCACCGAGAGCGGCATCGGCAACGGCATCTCGCTCATCATCTTCACCGGCATTCTTTCGCGCTTGCCTTCGGGCATCCAGCAGTTGTTTGTTTCCAGCGGTGCCGGCAGCACCGGATCAACGGCACCCGCTGGCGGCGGCAGCAACCTGATCATCACCCTGGTGATCGTCGGCGCGCTCGTGCTGGCTTTGATCTACATCATCGTCTATGTGACGAACGCCCAGCGGCGCGTGCCGGTGCAATATCCGTCCAAGCGCATGATCGGGCGGCGCGCGCTGGTGGAATCGCGCCAGTCCAGCTACATCCCCATCAATGTCAACCAGGGCGGCATGATCCCACTGATCTTCGCCCAATCGCTGCTGCTGTTTCCGGTGATCCTGGCGTCCTATCTGGCCATCGGCAACAATCCGGTGAAATGGCTGCGCAATTTCTTCACCATGTTGCAGCGCTATCTGGACCCCAGCGGGTGGATTTACCCGACGGCGTTCTTTATCCTGGTGTTCCTCTTCACCTTCTTCTACGCCGAGGTGTTGTGGGAACAGCAAGATATGGCGAATAACCTGCGCAAGCAGGGCGCGTTCATTGCCGGCGTGCGGCCCGGCCCTGACACGGCATCCTACCTGTGGAAGGTGCTGCGGCGCGTGACGTTGGGTGGCGCGCTCTTCCTGGCGGCGGTGGCCATCTCGCCCTACATTCTGACAGCGTTGCATGTGGTGCACAGTTCCAGCACCACCACGAACCTGCTCAGCGCGGCATCCATCATCATCGTGGTGCAGGTCGCGCTCGACACGGTCAAGCAGTTGCAGGCCCAGGTGGTCATGCGCAATTACACTGGTTTCCTGCGCTAGATTTCTCGTATAATCCAGAGTGCGCGGCTCTCGCGGATTGAGAGCCGCGCCATTCCTTGTTTTTTTCCAAGAGAAGCCGGCGACTGAAGTCGCGCCTATGGGCCGTTCGGTGGGGGGCAGTCACCCTTAGGCGTGGTTTTAACCGTCCGCTCCTCCGAAAATGGCGATCTCGCACGAACGGATTCGCTGCCCGGAACCGTGACAGACATTCGGCGGAGTCTGATTGTCGCAGCGCACGATGTTGTCTGCCCACAACGGCGTGGGCGGGCCTGAACGGCACACTCGCACGGCTGCTTGTGCGGTGTGGAAGGGAGAACAAACGGTGAACTTGATCTTGATTGGCGCGCAAGGCTCAGGCAAAGGCACGCAGGCGAGCATTCTGGTGGAACGCCTGGGCATTCGGCACCTGGCCAGTGGAGATATCTTTCGCAATGCCGTTGCGCAGGGAACGCCGCTGGGCCTGGAAGTGAAGGGCTATATGGAGCGCGGCGAGCTGGTGCCTGACCGCATCACCATTGCCCTGATCCTGGATCTGCTGCGCGATCCGGCGTATGAAAAGGGTGTGGTGCTGGATGGCTTTCCGCGCACTCGTGACCAGGCCAAAGCGCTGGATGACGCATTGCCGCAATTGCACCGGCGCATCGACCGCGCCATCTATCTCAACGTGCCGCGCGAGGTGCTGCTAGATCGCCTCTCAGGGCGCTATGTCTGCGTCGCGCACCAGCACGTCTATAACATCAAGACCAAGCCGCCCAAAACGCCGGGCATCTGCGACATCGACGGCAGCGAGCTGATTCAGCGCAGCGACGATACGCCGGCGGTGATCGAGACGCGCCTGCAAAAATTCTTCGAGGATACCATTCAGGTGGTGCATTATTATCGCGCGCAGGGCAAATTGCTGGAACTCGACGGCAATCAGCCCATCGAAGAGGTCAGCCGCCAGTTGTTGTTGGGCCTCGGCCTTGATCCCGCGCAAGCGAAGCCAGGAAGTTGAGTGTATTCACCCATGTCCATCGTCCTCAAGTCAACGAAGCAGATCGAAAAGATGCGCATCGCCGGCGGCCATGTCGCCGAGATCTTGCTGATCTTGCGCGACGCCGTGCGGCCCGGCATCACCACCGGCGAGCTAAACGCCATTGCCGAGCAAGAATTGGCCCGCCGGGGCGGCGTGTCGTGTTTCAAAAACTACGTCATCCATGAGGGAGTGCCGCCCTATCCCGGCGTCATCTGCACCTCGGTGAACGACGAGATCGTGCATGGCATCCCCGGCAAGCGCGTGTTGAAAGAAGGCGACATCGTCGCGCTGGACTTTGGGGCCAGCTTCGACGGCTGGGTGGGCGATTCCGGCATCACTGTCGGCGTAGGCAAGATCTCGCCCCAGGCGCAACACCTGATGGATGTGACCAAGCGCGCGCTGGAAATCGGCATCGAGCAGGCACGGCCCGGCAACCGGCTGCAAGCCATCGGACGCGCCGTGCAGCAATATGTGGAGTCGCAGGGATGCAGCGTGGTGCGCCACTACACCGGGCACGGCGTGGGGCGCAAGATGCACGAAGAGCCGCTGGTGCCCAACTATGTCGATCCGCAGATGGAAAATCCCCTGCTGCGGCCCGGCATGGTCTTCGCCATCGAGCCGATGGTGAACGCGGGCAAGCCTGATACCCGCGAACTCAGCGACCGATGGACGGTTGTGACCAAAGACCACAGCCTCTCGGCCTATTTCGAGCACACCGTCGCCGTCACCGAACACGGCCCGCGCATCCTCACCCTGCCGCGCGATGTGGAATAGGTCATAGAGAATGTGGCGTGGAAACCGCTGAGCCTTGAGGCCATGCGGAGGAAACGCCACGCGGGCAGCAGGCGCACCGTCCTTTCTCGCTCGTTGACATCCTGAAACGGATGTGCTAT